>USEQ01000061.1 GCA_900553655.1 uncultured Slackia sp.
CACTCCCGAGCGGCAATGGCCTGCCTATAGCCGCCTTTTCGCAGAGGCTGTCGCTTCTGTGCTGCGCGAAGAATGCAGCGTGAGCGATAAGGAAATTCGCGTGAAAGCCCCCAATGATGTCATTTGCGACCAAGGGAAGCTTTGCGGTATATCGCTCGAATCCCGAAGCGGCGTAATTGTGGTAGGCGTTGGCGTGAACGTATTTCATTCGGATCGTCCTATTCTGACTGACGGCCGCAACGAGCCCGCGTATGTATGCGACGTCGCCGAGGATTACATCGCTCCCTCGTATCGGGCTATCGACGACTTGCTGCAGCGTATCCTGAATGCCTTTGCGGTTGTTGTGGAAGCTCCCCTGGGGTAGCTTTTCGCAAGCCGCACGCGTCGTTACAATAAATTGTTTGCGTTTAAGCGATGGTTGTGACGGCGAAAAGGCGGTTCGAGCATATGAATCATACAATCGAAGAGAAAAACGGCGCACCCGAAGAGGTTTCTGGCTCCTCGTCGGGTGCGCCGTTGCATCATGGCGCGAAAGCGGACAAACAGAATGCGGTATCCGATCGCGTGAACAGGATGGGCACGGGCAGCATTCCCAAGCTTGTCGTGGAGTTCGCTATCCCCGCCATCTTGGGCATGGTGGTGAACGGCGCGTACAATCTCATTGACTCGGTCTTTCTGGGCCATGGCGCCGGCGAGATGGGCTTGTCGGCCATTACCGTCGCCTCTCCCACTATGACCATATTCCTTGCACTCGCGATGCTTATCGGCGCAGGCGGCAATGCTCTTTGCGCCCTTCGCCTCGGCGAAGGGAAGCACGACGAGGCTGAGCATATTTTGGGCAATACGGCAACACTGGGCGTCATCGTGAGCGTGGCGCTTGCGGTGTTGGCGCACATCCCCTTTGTCGTGGAGCCGCTGCTGAACCTTTCTTCCGCTACTGAAGCGGTTCGCCCTTACGCGCGCGAGTTCATCCAGATTATCAGCCTGGGATGCGTATTCCAGGTGGTCGGCATGGGCTTGAATAACTTCATCCGCACGACGGGGGCCCCGAACCGAGCCCTGGTCACGATGCTTATCGGCGCGGTGGGCTGTACGATTTTCAACGCTATATTCGTGCTGTGGTTCGGCTGGGGCGTTGCGGGCAGCGCATGGGCAACTGTGTGCGGCCAAGCGGTCAGCTGTGCGACGGTTATTTGGTATTTCACAAAAACGCCCGGCGTTCCTTTGCGTTTGCGCCGTCGTTATTTCCCCGTCAAGGCGAAGCTGACGCGCAGCATTCTCTCTCTGGGTGCGGCATCGTTCTCCGTGCAGGCGGCAGGTGCCATCGTCGGTTTTCTCATCAATTTCATGCTGGTCAAATACGGCGCTCTCGACCCTATCGGTGCGGATAATGCGCTTGCTTCGGTCGGCGTGGTGCAGCGTATCGGCATGTTTGTCATCCTTCCTTTGATCGGTGTCTCCATAGCCATCCAGCCCTTGCTTGGCTTCAACTACGGCGCAAAGCTGTGGAATCGGGTGAAGACCACGCTTAACGTGGGCGTTGTGGGCGCGACGGTCATGGGTACGGTCATGTGGGTGCTCATCATGGCGTTTGCTCCGCAAATCGTGGGCTTCTTTGGCATCAAAGATCCCGTGCTCGTCGATTTCACGGCGTTTGCGTTGCGCGTGGATTTGATTTTCCTCCCCTTGATCGGCTTCCAGGTGGTTGGGTCGAATTACTTCCAGGCAACGGGCCAGCCCATGAAGAGCATCATTTTGTCGCTGACTCGTCAGATTTTGTTCCTGGTGCCGTTGCTGTTCCTGCTTCCCGAAGTGCTTCCTTCCATCGCCCCGATGCTCGACTCTTTGGACGCGGTGTATTTCGCCGTTCCCATCGCTGACGTTATCGCTGCGGTCACGGTGCTTGTTTTCGTTATCGTGGAACTTCGCAAGCTGAGGGGTCGTGCACTGGATTCGAAAGGGGAGAGGGCCTATGCCTAAAAGCGAATCGGAAGCAGCGGCCGCATCGGCGCCGGATAAGGGTTCCTGCATCGACGTGCTTCCCAAGCTTGAACTACGCCATGTAAGCCAGCGCTACACGGGGGCCCGCGGGGAGACGCTTGCGCTCGATGGCATGGATTTGCGTGTCGCTCCCGGCGAATCCGTAGCAATTCTCGGCCCTTCAGGATGCGGCAAGTCGACGAGCCTTCTTGTGGCATGCGGCCTGCAACGCCCTACCGACGGAAGCGTCCTCGTCGATGGCGAGGCCGTGAAATCTCCGCGCCTTGAAACAGCGTTGATTCTGCAAGATTTCGGCCTGATGCCGTGGAAGACGGTCGAGCAGAATGCCGCTTTGGGTCTGCAGGTGCGCCGTCTTCCGAAGAAGGAACGCATGGAACGTGCCCATGACGCCCTTCGCCGTGTGGGATTGGGCGATTTTTTCAAATCATACCCTGCCGAATTGTCTGGAGGCATGCGGCAACGCCTAGCCATGGCTCGGGCTCTTGCGTGCGATATTGATCTTCTGCTCATGGACGAGCCTCTGTCGGCGCTCGATGCGCTTCTGCGCGAGGAGATGCAGAACATGCTGAAGCATTGTTGGGTCGATCAGGGCTACGCGCAGGTGCTGGTGACACATTCGATTGAGGAGGCGGTCTTTCTCGGGCAGCGCGTTGTCGTCATGTCTGCTCGTCCTGGGAAAATTGTCTACGAGCTTGCAAACGAGGAGATGGTCGATTCCTCATGGCGCGATGATCCGCTGTATTTCGAACGTTGCCGTCTTCTTCGCGATGTCCTTCGTTCGAAGGAAGGAGCCTTCGATGCGTAAAGAATGCGCTCGTAAAGCGCTCGGCTACGTTCTCGCCGTTGTTTTCATCCTCGCAGGCTGGGAGTTTACGGCCCTTGCCGTGAACAATGCCGCCTTGCCGGGTCCCTTCGAGGCCGTTCCTATGGTGGGGCTGTACTTCGACGACCTGTGGCCGGCGTTTCTGGTGAGCTTGTACCGTGTGGTTGCCGCAATGCTGATCGGTACGGTGCTTGCTATTCCTTTGGGCCTGGTCTGCGGCCGTTCGCCGCGTGTGGATGCGGTGTTCGCGCCCATTTTGTATTTCCTCTATCCGCTTCCGAAGGTCGTGCTGCTTCCTGTGCTGGTGGTCCTCATGGGCCTTGCCGACGCTCCGAAAATCGCGCTTATTGCCCTGACCATCTTCTTCCAGGTCTTGGTAACGGTGCGCGATGCGGCGCAAAGCGTGCCCGAAGAAAGCGTTGTATCCATGCGCTCGCTCGGCGCGGGGCGGCTCGACGTGTATCGCCACGTCATCGTGCCGGCTACGCTCCCGGAGCTTTTTACTGCTCTGCGTATTTCAAGCGGAACCGCAGTTGCCATCTTGTTTTTCGCGGAAAGCCTCGCCGGCTCCACAGGCCTGGGATATTTTATCGTTGACGCATGGGCGCTGCTTGCATATCCGAAGATGTTCGCAGGCATTATTGCCATGGCGTTGCTCGGGGTGATCTTGTACGAATTGTTCGATGTCGCAGAGCGCCGCTTGACGCGTTGGCGCCATGCGAGAAGCTAAGCGCTCAACGTCCCGGAATATTCGATTCGAAGCAAGACGGCGTTCAAGAGCTTCTTCGACGAGGCTAGATTGCGAGCTGCTTTACTTGTGCGATTTGGATTTCACTTCGCTCATGGGCCTTACATTGGTGTGGGTGAGGCCGAAGGCAAGTCGGTCGATAAGCGCCGCATATGCCTTCGGCTCTGCGAGTTTCTCTCCGAAAACCATGATTTCGAAAAGGCCTCCGTCTTTGAATCCGCATCCTGAGGGCTTGAACCCGTTGTTGAGGTAGAACGCCCGCCTTGCCGAGCGCTTCTCGTTGTCGTTTGCGCGCGGATCGCGGGCCTCGATATCAAGTGCGATGGTCTTTCCCGGATAGCGCTGCTTCAAATCGTCGAGAATCTTGGTCCCATAGCCTTTCCCCCGTTGCCCGTCGGCCACGGCGATGTAATACAGGTAGACCGCATCCTCCGTTGCGAGCAGACATGCAAACCCGCAGAAAATATCTTCGTCGTAATATGCGACGATTTCCATCCCGTTCATATTCGAACGAAGCTTCAAAGACCAGAACGGCACGCGTTGCTCGATGGGAAATGCTGTTTCGTAGAGACGTTTGACGTTGCGCGTCGTGCCGCCGAGCATGGGTACTTTCTTCATAGTGAGCATATTGCTTCTCCTATCATGCATTCCGTTTGCTGAAAGTGCGGGTCGTTTGGGATTCAGTTCGATGTATGGCCGGCGTCGGGGTGGTGAGACTTGAAGCCCTTCGTCTTGCGATGGCATTGCCGTTTCTCGGCGCCGATGCGAATCATGAGCGCGAAGGCGAAGATGAGCGACGCGAGCGTGCAAAGCACCGGGAGCGAGAAGGCGGCATCGAAGCCCGATGCCTCGACGGCGCATCCCGCGAAAAACGCTCCTGACGATACGCCTACGCTTGTGGCGGTATTGAGCCAGGAGAACATCTCGGCCTGGCGCTCTTCGGGTGCGAGCGAACCGCTGAGCTGGTAATACAGGTTGTCGCAGGGTGCGCCTGCCATGCCTATGGCAAACATGACGACGCACATAGATGCTATCCCCTCGGCGAGAGGGGTCAGAATCGTGGTTGCAAGGAAGACGGCGGCAAAAAGAGGGAGCTGTTTGTGAATCGCAATGGTTCTCGGTTCTGGCTGGAAGCGATTGAACAGCACGACGCCAAACGCTGCGCCTACTGACCATGCGGAAATGGCGATCGAGCCGAGCAATGCCGTGCCCTGATTCGAATAGAAGAGGGGGATAAGTGCCTCGAGCCAGCCCGAATAGCACATTTTCCCTAGGCAAACGAGGAGCAGCAGTCCTATCGCCAGGGTGAGTAATCGCGGTCGAGGAAGCGCCGTCGTCGAATCTCCACGGGATAGGGCGCGTTTTCTATTGCGTGCCGCGTGGGTTTTGACGGGGGTCAGCATGGAGAGGGAAAGGGAGCCCACGGTGCAGCCGACCGTGGCCGCGATAAGCCCCCATTCGGGAATTCCGGCGGCAATGAACAAGCTGGCGAGTAGCGGCCCCATGACATAGATTAGATCAACGATAAGAACTTCGAAATTGTAAGCCGTTGAAACGAGTCCGATATCGAGCATAACGGGCCACAGCGATCGGGTGACGCCCGCGATGGGGGGGGGGAGTAAGCGCCCCGGCCGCGAATGAGCAGGCAACAACGGCTAACGGATGAATCTCGGCCATAACGCCTCCCACGAGGCCGAGGATGGCGACAAGTTCGGCCACGCCGAGGATTCTCAGGGCAAGAGGGCCGCGTCCTTTGTCTACAAGTCGTCCGAATACGGGTCCGAAGCATGCGACGCCCGCGGTGAATGCCGCCGTTGCCATGCCAGACGCCGCAGCGCCGTAATGGACGCTGACGAAGAGCACCAGTATGAGCGTAACGATCCCCATAGGGAGTCGTGCGAGCGTCATGGACACGATGATGCTCGGAACGTGCCTAGTGGACAAGAAAGCCCGATATCCCGTTTCCTGCATTGCGTTCCCTTCGGCGTGTTGGCTGGCGCGGTCAGTCGCGCTTTCCCGTGGCGCAATGCATTATAGAAAGACGGGCGTCGCCGTTCATCGCAAGAAGAAGAGTATTCAGGCAATTTTCAGCGCGGTGACGAGGCTGAGCTACATCACATGCTCGTGGATGCTGGGAAGGGCAACGATGAAGCACGCGCCGCCTTCGGCGCGGTTGAATGCCTCGATGGTTCCATCATGCGCGTCGACGATACTCTTTGCAATGGCGAGGCCAAGCCCTGTGCCTCCGGTGTTGCGCGCGCGGGAATTGTCGCCGCGGTAGAACCGTGTGAATAAAAGCTTGGGATCGACGTTGCCGAATCCAGGCCCGTCGTCGAGCACGCTCACAATCGATTGCTCCGCGAGGCCTTCCAGTTTGATCGTGACGTGGCCGCCTTCTCTGATGAACCGGCAGGCGTTGGCAACAAGGTTGTAGACGACTTGCTGCAGGCGCTCTCGGACGCCGAGGACGTCGGGGGCTTCTCCGACAATCTCTATTGTGCCGCCGCGCTCTTCGACAAGGGGGAAAAGGGCGTCGGCCACATCTTCGGCGATGGCATGAAGGTTCACGCGCTGCATCATAACCTGGTCTGTCCCTTCTTCGATATGCTGAAGGGTGAGCAGTTCGTTCGCCATATGGGAAAGGCGCTCGGATTCGCTGATGATGGTGTGGCAGAAGCGTTCCCGCAAGGCTTGCGGCATATCGGGGTCCATGAGCGTCTCGGCGTTGCCGCGGATCGCCGTCAACGGCGTGCGCAGCTCGTGCGCGACATCGCTGATGAATTGGGTCTGGCGCTTCTGCTGCACGGCGAGGTCGCTCATCTTGGTTTTCGTCTGCTCGCTCAAAGCGGCGAAGTCTTGAGCGAGCAGGTCGGATTCGTGCATCTTTCCATCAGGTGCTATGACAACGCTTGCATCGCCGTCAAGAAGAGCTTCGGCGTTCCTGTGGAGCGAGGCGAGGGGGTCTGCCATGTAATGGCCGATGACGAGACTTACGATGAAGGCGAATGTAGTGCCGGCGAACATCAGCCAGATAAGCAGCCCCAGGTGCTCGAAGCCTACAAGCGCCACGGCAATAAGCATGGCAAGAGCGCCTGCCAAGGCGAAGATTCCCGTGAGGATGGAGAAATATGTCTGGAGGCGTTTCACTCGATATTACGCACGCAGGCGGTATCCGTATCCGCTCACGGTCTCTATGATGGCGGGGTCGAACCCGGCGGCGGAAAGCTTGTCGCGCAGGCGTTTGATATGGGTATCGACCGTCTTCGTTTCCGTGATGTACTCCCAGCCCCAGGCTTCACGCAGCAAGTCCTCGCGCGTGACGACCTTGCCAGCGTCCTTCATAAGGGCGGCGAGCAGTTCGAATTCGCGCGGGGTCAGGTCGATGGGGCCGTTTTCGCCCGTTGCCGTATGGCGGTCTTCGTCGAGCGTGATGCCAGACGCAGTGAGCGCGGTGGATTCCTGCTGGGCATCCATGGAGCCGCGGCGCAAAAGCGCACGCACGCGCGCGATGAGCTCGCGCACGCCGAACGGCTTGGCGAGGTAATCATCGCCTCCGATTTCGAGGCCGACGACCTTATCGAG
>USEQ01000062.1 GCA_900553655.1 uncultured Slackia sp.
ACCATGCGCAAACGCTTCGAAAACCGACGCTGAAACAAGAGAACGGCCCCGAAGCTTCGGGGCCGTTCTCTTTCTCAAGAGCGCCTGCGGTGAGCAGATCGCAAATTGGCTATGCCGTATTCGCTACGCCTTCAAATCGTCACCGCCGGCGGTTTTGCCGGGATAGAGGCACAGCGGCTCGAAATGAATCTTCGCCACGCCGACGAGGTCGGTGCCGTTCTGGGCGTTGTAATCGTCGAGATACGGCTGATGCTGGAAGTAGTTGGCATCAAGATCGCCCTCGGACAAGGCGACGTTAGGCTGCACGTAGTCGGTGAACTCGGTGATTTCGAGCGTCCAGCCCTTCTCGGCCAAAAGCTCTTTCACCTGGTTGAGAATCTCTGCGTGGGGGGCGGGAGAAGCACCCACTGTGATGGTGGTGTCATCGCCTTCCGCCTGAGGAATCTCGCCGGCTTCGCCGGATTCGAACGTGGCGACGACTGCGCCGTTATAGGTGGCGTCGATGAAGTCTTTCACCGCATCGCTCTCAAGGGCGGCCAAAAGAGCCTTGGTCTTCGAAGAATCCTCTTCGCCGGAACGTACGGCGACGACGTTGCCGTACTCGACTGCGGCTTCAGAGGCGGAGTCCTCGGAAGCAAGCGCAGTGGCAGGGTCGATGTCGGCGCTGATGGCGTAATTGCCGTTGATGACGGCCATGTCGACGTCGGCCAGCATGCGCGGAAGGCTTGCCGCCTCGGCTTCAACGATTTCGATGTTGTACGGGTTGTCCGTGATGTCGTTTTTGGTGGCATTCAAGCCGACGCCGTCAGCGAGCTTGATGATGCCCTGGTCCTGCAGCAAAAGCAGAGCACGGGCCTCGTTGGTGGCGTCGGAGGGAACGGCGACCTGCTTCGCCGCGCCGCCGCCGCAGCCGACCAGGGCTACGGCAAGACCGCAAGCTGCAACGGCGCTAGCGCATACAGCCGCAACTTTTTTAAATTTCATAGCTAAACCTTCCTGTGAAGTACGACGTCGAATCCTTCGGACACGAACGCCTGGTCCTGTATCGGTACAACCGAACCTGCTGAGTCTCGATTCGTCTCGCAACCATGCTAACTGGCCAGCATCCCTTGCCGCACCAGAAATGCCGCAAGAAGCAAATCGTTAACGCGAACGGTGGTCGATTTTGCGGGCGATTACATTCGCCAAACTCTGCGCGAGCTGAACGACCACGATGCAAAGCACGATCGCAACCACCATGACGTCGTCTTGGTAACGCTGATAGCCGTAGCGAATGGCGATGTCGCCGATGCCGCCCGCGCCGACGGTGCCCGCCATGGCGACGAAGCCGAACAGCGTGATGAAGGTGATGGAAAGGCCTCGAATCAAAGACGGCAAACTCTCGACCAAAAAGACCTTGCGGATGATCTGCCACGTAGACGCCCCGAAGCTCTGGGCGGCTTCCACCAGACCGCCGTCGATTTCGGCAAGGCTTTGCTCGACCATACGGGCGACGAACGGAGCGGCTGCAACCGTCAGAGGGACGATGGCGGCGGCAACGCCGAGAGAAGTGCCGACGATGGCACGCGTCATGGGAATCATGAAGACGATCAGGATGATGAACGGGATGGAACGGCCGATATTGACAAGCCAGCCCAAAACGCTGTTGAAGACGCGATGAGGATGAAGGCCGCCCGGAGCGGTAAGGATCAACAAAACGCCCAGGGGGATGCCTATGACGTAAGCGAACGCCGTGGAAAGAACGGTCATGACAACGGTGTCCCACGTGCCTTGGACCATGAGAGCGCCGTACTGATCGATGAAAGACGTGATGGCCTCCATGGCTTACGCCTCCTTAGAAGTTGCAGCGCGCGCTGCCTCGAATTCTTCAACAGACAGGCCGGAGTCGGCCGCGATAAGACGACGCGTGGCGTCGCTTTGGGGATTGCCGAACACCTCGTCGGTCGCTCCCACCTCGGCAATGGCGCCCCCTTCGATGACGGCGACCTTGTTGCAGATCTGCTTGGCGACGGAGAGAGAATGCGTAATCACGACCATTGTGACCCCGAGCTCCTTGTTGATGTCACGAAGCAGGTCGAGAATCGCATGCGTCGTCATAGTGTCGAGCGCGCTCGTTGCTTCATCGCAGAGCATGATTTCGGGATTGTTGGCCAAGGCGCGCGCGATAGCCACGCGCTGCTGCTGACCTCCCGAGAGCTGGCTCGGGTAGTTGGCCGCCTTATCGGCAAGACCGACAAGCTCGAGCAGTTCGAGCGCTCGCTTTTCGGCGGTCGTCTTGTCCTCGCGACGCAGTTCGAGCGGAAACGTCACATTGCGCAGCACCGTTCGCTGTTGGAACAGGCTGAAGTTCTGAAAAATCATGCCGATCGACTCGCGAAGCCGGGAAAGCTCCTTCCCCCGATACGTCGTGACGTCTTTGCCGTCTATGATCACAGAACCTTCGGTCGGACGCTCGAGCAGGTTGATGCAACGCACTAGCGTTGACTTGCCGGCGCCAGACTGCCCGATAATACCGAATATATCGCCGCGCTCGACATGCAGGTTCACATCGCGCAATGCTTCATGAGAACCAGAGCGCCCGAAATACGTCTTGGACAAATTGGTGAGATTAATCATGATTCCTCGTACATATGTATGCGTTTCGTGACAAATGAATGCGGCTAGGCCGCCCGGAAGCTCAAGCCTGAGCGTCGGCGCACACGCCAACAAGCCCAGGCTTGAGCATGTGCATCATCATGTTGGTCATGGTATGTACGAATTCGAAACTCATAGCGCTTTATCATAGTGGATTGCCTTGAACTGTCAAGCGAAAAGGCACAACCACGCCAACACGCATGGGCCAACGCCGCCTATGAAGCCCGCGTGGGCTCGGCTTGAGAATAGAGCTCGTCGTAGCGAGACAGATACGTCTTCGCATCGCCGTCGGTATACTTGGCCAGAATCTCGGCCTTATGCTCAGAGGGAACATCGAAGGTCACGTCGAGCGCCCAGGCGTTGGTAAGCGCAGAGACACGGCCGATCTGGCACTCGTAAAGCTCCATCACTTTCCCCGCCTGCTCAACATAAGACGACCCCGACGGCATCTTCGCCGACTCCAAGCTTGCAAGATCGCTTGGAAGATCGCTCAGGACCTTGTCGGCAAACTCCTTCGAGGCGTTGCGCGTATCCATAGAACTCACCAGGAAGTCAGCGTTGAAGTCCTCGACGCATGTGCCTATGCGCTCATCGTAGGTATCGAGCTTTTCGTATGCCTCGGAAAGAAAATCATACGCCTGTTCTTCGGTCAGCTCGCTCGAAACCTTGTCATCGATCGTCGCCTGCTCCGACCCCGAAGTCGAAGACGGCTGAGGAGTCTGCTCGGTAGTCCCGCCCGAGGACTGATCCGTGCTGGCAACCTGCAAAGGCTCGCTCGATCCCGACTGCTTACCGTTCAGATACATTGTGCCCAACACTACGGCCACGACCAGAAGAACCGCAATGATGGCCCCGATGACGATGAATGCAACATTGCGCTTCTTTTTCGCGCTGTCAAGGGAAAAGCGCTTCTGCTCGTTATCCGTGGGGACGACCACCGAATCCCGATCAAGACGAAGCGTTGCATCCGCAGGCAGCTCTTTGCCGTCCACGATGCCGAAGCCGCGCAGGGCGTCAGACGCTTCGACCGCCTTCGAGCCGTCGATGGTGACGGTCTCGAGGATTCGCCCGCCGCATTCGCCGCAAAAGCGTGCACCGGGCTCCAAGGGAGCGCCGCACCACGTGCAAAACTTGGCCATGGCTAGATGCCCTCCCCATATCCGAAGCGGCGAATCTGATTCAAATCTCGACGCCAGTTCTTCTTAACCTTGACCTGCAGGTCGAGAAACACCTTGCAACCCAGCAGTTGCTCGAGGTCCTGACGGGCCTCTATACCGACCTGCTTGATGGCGCTTCCGCCTTTACCGATAATGATTCCTTTCTGGGAATCGCGTTCGACGTAAACCACCGCGTAGATCTTATACATGTCCTTGCGACGTTCGTACTCGATTCCATCGGCAATGACGCCGATGGAATGCGGCACTTCATCGCGGAAGCTACGCAGAATCTTCTCGCGGATAAACTCGGCAACGAGGACTTCGAAGGGCTGGTCGGTGTCCATGTCGTCGGGAAACCATTTCGGGCCCTCGGGAAGCCAGCGAGAAACGGCATGTTCGAAGCCCTCGACGTTGAAGCCCGACTTCGAAGAGAGCACGACCTCGTCGTCCCAACGACCCAGCGCGCGCGCAGCTTCAAGCTGAGAGATGATGACGTCTTTATCGACCAGGTCCGCCTTGGTTATGACAAGAATCTTACGCGCATGACGCACGGCGCGCACCTGAGCCGCGACCCATTCGTCGCCGCGGCCGATCGGCTTGCTCGCATCAATCAGAAATGCAATGACGTCGACGTCTTCCATAGCCATGATGGCGCTGGTGTTGAGCTCTTCGCCCAACGCATCGTGAGGCTTATGCAGACCCGGGGTATCTACCATGATCATCTGCATGTCCTCGCGCGTAACTATGGCGCGGAAGCGATGGCGGGTCGTCTGCGCCGTATTGGAGGTGATGGCCACCTTGTGGCCAACAACCGCGTTGATCAGCGTGGATTTGCCGGCATTCGGTCGGCCGACGAGTGTCACGAATCCGCTTTTGAAAGAATTAGCCATGAAAAGAATCTCCGTTTCTATGATCAGCGGCACGAAGCCGAGTCTTACATCAGAGGCACTCGCCCGACGATGCGACGCCAAGCGAAGAACGCGGCGCTAGCCCTCGCCCGCCTCGTCTTCATCGGGGTCGTTCGAGCGCCTTTTCCGATCGCCGTCGCGTACGGCGGCGCGCTCGTAGGCTTCCACGATTCGAGCAACAAGGGAATGCCTGACGACGTCGCGACCGGTAAGGGTGCAAAACGCGATATCCTCGACGCCATCGAGGATACGCTGCACGCTTTTCAGGCCCGAAAGCCCGCGCGGCAGGTCGAGCTGGGTGATGTCTCCCGTTACCACCATTTTTGAATTGAAGCCAAGGCGGGTAAGGAACATTTTCATCTGCTCGGGGGTCGTGTTCTGAGCCTCGTCCAAAATGATGAAGCTGTCATTGAAGGTGCGGCCGCGCATGAACGCCAACGGCGCGATTTCTATCACACCGCCCTCAATAAGCTCGCGCGCACGCTCCATGTCGGTCATGTCGAAAAGGGCATCGTAAAGCGGCCTGATGTAGGGATCGACCTTTTCGGTGAGCGTGCCGGGCAGAAATCCGAGGTTCTCCCCCGCCTCCACCACGGGACGAGTGAGGATGATGCGGTTGACGTCTTTGCGCTTGAGCGCCGCCACGGCCATCGCCATAGCCAGATAGGTTTTCCCCGTTCCCGCAGGGCCGATGCCGAACGTCACCGTATGGGAGCGAATAGCGTCGACATAGTGCTTTTGCCCAGCCGTTTTCGGACGTATGGCGCGTCCTCGGTACGTAAGCAGGATGTCCTCGCGCAGAAGGGAAGGCGCGAACTCCCCCTGCCGAAGAAGTTCGACCGCGCGTTCGGCATCCTCCACCGTAGGAACGGATCCCGAAGCGGCCATCTTTATAAGGTCACCAAAAAGAGCCGTTAAGCTTTGGACCTCGAGCGAATCGCCCGAGAGCATGACGAGATTGCCGCGCACGGTGATCCGCGCGGCGAACGCCTTCTGTATCGTATGCAGCACGCAGTCTTGCGGACCGACGATCGCCGCCGCATCGATATGGTCAGGAATGGTGAGTGTTATGCGAGTATCGTCATGCATGGGCGTATTCTAGCAAAGACGCAGGCCCCTTTGGTAGAAGCCTGCGTCCATTTGACACTTTTGCGCCCTTTTGACACGTTTCGTCATCCGCGTTCGCCATCGGCGTCAAATCCCCTCGTATCGGGAACAAGGAAAATGAACACCAGCGAGCTGGCAAGAAGAAGGAACGGATAGAACAGAAGCGGCATGATTTGAAACGCCGAGACGGAAAACCCAAGCTCCGCCGCAGCAGAAATGGCGACCAGCATCTGAGCTCCGTAGGGAATCACACCCTGGAATACGCACGAGAAGGTATCGAGCAGCGAAGCCGTCTTGCGCCTGGATATGTCGTAAGTCCGGGCCATCTGCGAAGCAATCGGATTGGCCATAACGATGGCGACGGTATTGTTCGCCGTGGCGATATCCATAGCCCCAACGAGCAAGCCCATGCCAAGCATTCCCCCCTTGCGGGATTTGAACAGGCTTTTGATACCGTTGAGCAGGGCGACGAAGCCGCCATGCTCTCGAATGAGAGCGCAGATGGCGCTCACCAGCACGGCGACCATGGTGGTTTCGAACATCACGGCCGCACCCGATCCCATATTGGCCAGAAGGTCGGTTGCAGCCGTCGCCCCTGTGGCAACCATGATGAACGAGCCCGAGACGATGCCGAGGAGCAAAACGACGAACACGTTGATGCCCACGATTCCTCCGACGAGCACGATGACGTAGGGAATGAGTTGGATCAGGTCGTAATCGTGGGATATGCTCCCGTTGAGATCGGCCCCCATGGAAAGCGCCAGGATCAAGACTAGCGTGACAAGCGCGGCAGGAAGGGCAATCTTGAAGTTCTCGCGAAACTTGTCTTGCATCCTGCAACCCTGCCCCTGGCACGCTGCGATGGTAGTGTCGGATATGAACGAGAGGTTGTCTCCGAACATCGCACCTCCCATGACGCTCGCGATGCACAGAGGCATATCGAAGCCAGACGCCGACGAGACGGCGACGGCAATGGGCGTAATGAGCGTGATGGTTCCGACCGATGTTCCCATGGAAACCGAAACAAAACAGCTCACGACGAACAACACGGCAACGGCGTATTCAGCAGGAATCACCGACAGCAGGAGATACGCCACGCTCTCGGCGCTGTCGCGTCCGACGACGCCGACGAAAATGCCCGCTGCCATGAAGATGAGAACCATAGTGACGATGGTCTTGTCCCCGATCCCCCTTCCCATGACCGCAAGCTTGTCATCGAACGGCAACGCGCGATTCTGCAAGCACGCAACGAGCAGCGCGATCAGGAATACGACGACGATGGGGATGTTGTAAAACCCCATGGAAATGCC
>USEQ01000063.1 GCA_900553655.1 uncultured Slackia sp.
AGGCCATCGAGCGCGCAGCCGTTCGCAAGGAAGTCGTCAATGATCAGTACGTGGTCCCCGGGACCGATGTACTTCTTGGAAACAATCACGTTGAATATTTTGCCGTGCGTGAAGCTCTGGATGCGCGTCGTGTACATCTCGCCATCGAGATTGATGCTCTGCGCCTTCTTGGCAAACACCACCGGCACGCCAAAGTGCTGCGCCACGATAGCGGCAATGCCGATGCCTGAAGCCTCGATGGTTAGGATCTTGTTGATGGGAGCGTCCGCGAAAAGACGCTTGAGCTCTGCGCCCATCTCGTTGAACAACGAGATGTCCATCTGATGATTCAGAAAACTATCGACCTTCAACACGCCTTCGGCTTTCACCACGCCATCGCGTTGAATACGCTCTTCAAGAAGCCTCACGGCACCTACCTTTCACCCGCATTTACCAATAGGGATCAGTGTAGCCGAGCGGGATGCGAGGTGATAGGCTCCAAAAACGGACAAACGAAAAAGATTTCCGCGTGACAGGCCGAGGCAAACAGGCGAATGCAAGCGCCCTGGCCCGAAAGCGCCTCCGGACAAGCAGGAATCGGCCGGAAGCACGAAGCGAGCACCTAATGCTGGAAAAGAACCTCGAACACGCTGCCGCGCGGCTTATTCTCAGAAATGGAAACTGATGCGCCATGCAGCTGTGCCGCATGCTTGACGATGGCTAAGCCAAGCCCGCTGCCGCCCGTTTCCTTCGAACGGCTTTCGTCCACGCAGAAGAATCGCTCGAATACCTTCTCGCGCATGTCCTCGGGAATGCCCATGCCGGTATCGGCGACGCGGGCGAACGGAACGCCCTGAGCGTTTCGTCCCACGCACACATCGACCTTCCCTCCGTCGACGTTGTATCGAATAGCGTTTTCCATGAGGTTGCGCAGCATCTCTTCGATCATGCGCGCATTTCCCACGACCTCAACGTCTTCGGAACCGCCCCCTTCGAAGACGCTCAGGCTCACCGTGATTCCTCGACGGCGCGCCGCAGACGCCAGCCTAATAGAGACATTGCGAGCGACTTCGGCCAACGAGACGCTTTGGTCCATGTCGATGCGCATGTCTTCCGCCTCGGCGTCGTCAAGGCGGGATAGCGTCAGAAGCTCGTCAACCATGGATTTCATATGCTGGGCTTCCTCGTATATATGACCGGCGAACTGCTTCACGTCCTCGGGGCGGGCGATGCCCCGCTCGATGATTTCGGCATACCCGGAAACGACCGTAAGCGGCGTCTTGAGCTCATGCGATACGTTGCCCGTGAAACGACGGCGCTCCGCCACCTGCGCATCGAGGCGTTTGCGCTGTTCATCAAGGCGATTGATAAGAGGGACAAGCTCTTCTGGCACATTGGCGCCATGCGGATGGTCAAGATCGACCGCAGAGAGCTCGGAGGCGACCTTGCGCGATATGACCCATCCCACAAGAAGGGATATGCCGACCGTGGCAAAAAGCACCACGAGATAAGGAATCAGCATGGCGGACATGATGCCCCATACGCTCGAATGCGTTTTCGCCAAACGCAGAACAGACCCCTCTTCGAGGCGGACGGAGTGATAGAGGGTTTCTTCATCGAGCGTTTCCGAATAGCGGCCCGCCCTGCCCTCTCCTTCCTCCATGGCCTCTATGACCTCGGGACGGAGCGCGTGGTTATCGAGGCCGGCAACATCGGCCGCGGTGTCGAACAGAACATCGCCGTCGGGATCTATCAAGGTCACACGCGTGCCGGGAACGACGATATTCGCATGACGCTGAAGGACGGTCTTGGCATCAGTATCGCCATCGGTCTGCGCATCGAGCATATCCGCAAGGCTTTCGCATTCTATTTTGAGGTCGCTTGCGGCCTGGCGATCAAGGACAAGATAGAACACAAGCGCGAAAAGCACCGCGCATGCAACCGCCAATGACGCCGTAGCGACCATGACCGTACGAGCGATGCTCCGAGAAAGAGAACGGCGAGGAGCCCTTCGAGCCCGCTCGCCGCCCTCGTTTGCCATATTGGAATCTGGCTCGCCTTGACGCAGAGGGTTCAAACGACTCACGCCTAGCCTTTCATGCGATATCCGACACCGCGAACCGTCTCGATAAGGGACGCGGCCTCTTGATCGATTTCGCCGATTTTCTTTCGCAAAGTCTGGATGTGCGCATCGACCGTGCGCGTCTCCCCCGCCACTTCGTAGCCCCATACTTGAATGAGGAGCTGGTTGCGCGAAACCACTATGCCGCAATTGCTCATGAGGAAACGAAGCGTCTCGAATTCCTTATGGGTCAGACGAACCTCGTTGCCGCCTACGACGACGAGGTAGCGCGCGGCATCGAGGCGGATGGGGCCGATTTCGAGAATCTCCTTGCCATGCGGCGGCTCGGAAGCGGACGAATGAGATGACTCAGCTTCGGCGCGAGCCAAATCCGCAGCCTGACGTGCCCGTTCTTCATTGCGGCGGGCGCGACGCAGCAGAGCGTTCACGCGCGAAAGCAACTCCATCATGCCGAAAGGCTTCGCCAGATAGTCGTCCGCGCCGGCGTCAAGCCCCGTAACCGTGTCGAACTCAGTCGATTTCGCCGTAAGCATCATCACGGGGACATCGGCCGTGCCTTCGCATGCGCGAAGCTTCTTGAGAACAGAGATACCGTCTTCGCCAGGAAGCATTACATCGAGAATGAACAGGTCGGGAACCGCATGCTCGATAGCTTTGTACAGTTCGGCGGCACAGGAAAAGCCCTGCGTTTCATGCCCGGTCTGCGCAAGCGTATAAAGCGTAAGATTGCGGATCTGCTCGTCATCCTCGAGATAGTAGATCATCCGATCAGGTCTCCTTTGTAGTATCCCGTGAGGGAGTATCCTACCCATTCGGCAACATTTTGAGCATGATCGCCGATTCGTTCAAGGTATTTCGCCACCATGAGAGCGCCGATTAGGCCGTTCGCCGAGCCTGATCCTTCCTGGATCGTCGTGATCACGCCCGTTTTGACCGCGTCGAACAACGCGTCCACTTCTTCATCGCGGCCGACGACCGCACGTGCTTTCTCCAAATCCTGTTCGACAAATGCCTCCACAGCATCATGCACCATATCACAAGCGCACTCGCCCATGCGGCGCAAATGAACGGCAAGGTGCGCGTCGAAGGCCTCGTCGGCGGAAATGGAAGTCTCGCAGATATCTGCTGCTTGGTCTGCGATGCGCTCGATATCGCCGACCATCTTCAAGCCCGCCGACACGCGGCGCAGATCGCCCGCCACGGGCTGCTGCGTCAAAAGCAGCTTCAGGCACAGGCTTTCGATCTCTCGCTCCTGACGGTCGATTTCATCATCGCCATCTATGACCTTCTTCGCCAAATCGTCGCTTCGGTCCTCCATGACCTTGATGGCGTCAGAGACCGCATCCTGCATCGAAGACGCCATGACCAGCAGCTGGGCGTCGAGCAGCGCAAGCTGCTGTTGAAACACATCGCGCATATCAGCCAAACCTTCCCGTGATGTAGTCGTCGGTGCGTTTGTCGACCGGATGGCTGAACAGCGTTTGTGTATCGCCGTACTCAACCAGATCGCCCAGCAGGAAAAACGCGCACATGTCGGAAATGCGTGCGGCCTGCTGCATGTTATGGGTCACCATGACGACCGTGTAATCCTTCTTCAATTCGATAGCCAAGTCCTCGATACGGCCGGTGGACAAGGGGTCGAGCGCGCTCGTGGCTTCATCCATCAGAAGCACCTCGGGTTCGACCGCCAAGGCGCGAGCTATGCACAATCGCTGCTGCTGGCCTCCCGAAAGGCCGAGCGCGCTTTTTTTGAGGCGGTCTTTCAGCTCGTCCCAGATCGCTGCCTTTCGCAGGGCATTTTCGACAATCTCTTCAAGCTTCGCCTTGTCCTTGATGCCGTGGGTGCGCGGACCGAAGGCGACGTTGTCGAAAACGCTCATCGGAAACGGATTGGGCTTCTGGAACACCATGCCCACCCGGCGGCGCAGCAGGTTCACGTCGGTTCCCTTGGCGTAGATGTTCTCCCCGTCAAGATTCACCTCGCCCTCGATGCGGCACCCCTCAACCAGGTCGTTCATGCGGTTGAGCGTACGCAGCAGCGTTGACTTGCCGCAGCCGGACGGTCCAATGAAAGCCGTAATCTTATTCGCGGGAATATCCATGTTCACGCCGTGCAGCGCATGAAAGTCGCCATAGAACAGGTCAAGATTGTTCACGGCGATTTTCGTCGGCACGACCTCGATGCCGCCCTCTGAGACAGGCGTCTTTTGGTCGGTGATGATTTCACTCACGTGAGATTCCTTTCTAAGCCTTCGTGATGCGCTTCGCAGCAAACGAGGCCAATGCGTTGGTGAGAACCACAATGATCAGCAAGACGACGGCCGTTGCATAGGTTGCGTCGATATGAAGGCCTTCGCACGAAAGCACATACATATGCACGGACATCGTGCGGGCGGAATCGAACACGCCCATGGGAATGGCAGCAACCGTTCCCGCCGTGAAGATCAGCGCAGCAGACTCTCCGACGATGCGGCCGATCGAAAGAATGATGCCTCCCAGGATTCCTGGCATGGCGGGAGGAAGCACGACCGAAAGCACCGTGCGCAAACGGCCGGCCCCCAAACCGAAGCTTCCTTCGCGGTACGAATCGGGCACGGCACGCAAAGCCTCCTCGGTCGTACGCATGATGGTGGGAAGCACCATGATCGCAAGCGTCAGGCATCCCGAAAGAAGCGAGAGGCCCCATTTCAAAAACGTCACGAAGAAGAGCATGCCGAACAGGCCGTACACGATGGAGGGAATGCCCGCGAGGGTCTCGGCGGTAACGCGCACCACTTTGACGAACTTATTGCCTCGCGTGGTGTACTCCACGAGAAATATCGCCGCCATGACGCCAAGGGGCACGGCGATGACCAGCGTCAGGAGAACGGCTAACAAGGTGTTGACCAGGGACGGAAGCATGGAGACGTTCTCGGAGTTGTATTCGACGGCGAACAGCTCCGGCTTCAGGTTGGGGACGCCCATCACGAGAATATAGCCGACGATCACCACGAGCACGGCAACCGTGAGAACCGCGGCGCAGTGCACGAGAAGGTTCAAGAAGGCGGATGACTTTCTTTTGTGCGGCTTGCGCGCGGCAGACGAAGAGACGGTATTCATTACTTCTTAGACCTCGCATTCAAAGCGGCAAAAGCCAGATTGATGATGAGCACGAACACGAACAGGACCACAGCGGTTGCGATGAGCGCCTCGCGGTGCAAGTCGGCCGCATAGCCCATTTCCATGACGATGTTGGTCGTAAGCGTGCGCACGCCTTCAAGAATGCTGCCGGGAATCTGGACCTGATTGCCGGCGATCATAACCACCGCCATCGTTTCGCCGATAGCGCGACCGATGCCGAGAACGATACCTGCCATGATGCCCGACCCCGCAGCGGGGACCAGGACGCGAAACACGCTTCGTTCGTGATCGGCTCCAAGCGCAAGCGCACCTTCGTAGTAGCTATCGGGAACCGCATCAAGCGCATTGCGGGCGACCGTGATAATGGTGGGAAGGATCATCACGCCCAAGATAATGGATGCAGCAAGCAGGCTCATGCCCTGCACGTGAAAGAGCTGGCGAATAAGCGGCACGAGCACCACAAGGCCGAAGAAGCCGTAGATAACCGAGGGGATGCCGGCAAGAAGCTCAACGCCGGGCGTCACGATACGCTTAACGCGAGGGCTGGCAAAGCGAGAAAGATACACGGCGCAAAAAAGACCGGTCGGAACTCCGATAACAAGCGCCCCGAGCGTTGCGTAGATGCTGCCCAGGATCATCGGCAGAATGCCGAACGTCTCGCTTGCTGGGCGCCATACGGTTCCCGTAAGGAACTCGACCACGCCGATTTTTCCAATAGCGGGCACACCGCTTGCGAAGAGGAAGATGCATATCAAGGCCACTGCGAGGATCGAAACCCCCGCAGCAGCCGTGAAAAGCACCTTCGCGAGAGACTCTTTGATGCCTTTCATAACGTGTAATCGCTATGCGACGTCAGACCAGTCGGTGATTTCGCCGGTGAAGATGCCCTTGACCTGCTCAGAGGTCAAGCCGTTGACGACGGAATCGTTGTTGACAACAACCGCGATGCCATCCATGGCGATGACAACCGGCTTAACGCCCTGGGAGGTCTCGGAATCCTTCAGCTCGCGAGAGGCCATACCGAGGTCGCAAGTGCCGTCGATGGCGGACTGAACGCCGGTGGAAGAGTCGGACTGCTGAACTTCGATGTTAACATCGGGGTTCAGGGCCTGGTATGCCTCGGCGAGCTTCTCCATGACGGGGGTCACGGAAGAAGAACCGGCGACGACGACCTTGCCGGACTTGCCGGAAGCGACATAGGGCTGAGCATCGTCTGCCACGGAGACGTAGTTCTCCTCGCTCACAACAGCCTGACCGTCAGAGCTCATGATGAAGTTGAGGAAGTCCTGTGCGACATCGGAAAGATTCTGGCCAGCAACGACGTTGAACGGACGCGCGACTTTGTAAGAACCGTCCTTCACACCATCGGCGCTCGGGGCAACGCCATCGATTTCAACGGCTTTCACCGTGTCGTTCAGGGAGCCCAGGGAGATATATCCGATGGAATTCGGATCGCCGGCAACCGTGGTCATCATGACCGACGTGGAATTGGTAACGACTGCGGAGGTGGTGGTTGCGTCGTTGCCGTCAGCATCCTCAATCTCGAAGAGCTCGGTGAATGCCCCACGCGTGCCAGAGCCGTCCTCGCGGGAGATGACAGAGATTGCCCCGCCCGCGGAAGAGCCAGACCCGTCAGAAGAAGCGTCGCCTCCGCCCGAGCATCCTGCCAGGGCAAACGCACCGAGGGCGCACACGCAAGACAGAGCGAGTGCAAGGAGTTTCTTAGCTTTCATTGTTCGGCATTCCTTTCATCGAAGATTCGTTTCACTGCGAACAAACGCCACGGAGTACTTTAGGAAGCCGTTATCAAACGCACGTCAAGGGGGAGTCAGATCGAAGTAAAGTTCGGTCTATAACAAAAAAAGGAGCCGAAGCTCCTTTTCGTTCGTTTTACGT
>USEQ01000064.1 GCA_900553655.1 uncultured Slackia sp.
GAAACGCTCGTGTGCGGCGCGTTTGCCTGCGGAAATCTGGGATACGCATCGTCGCAGGTGATTGAGCTTTTCAAGGCATGGATCGATGCTCATCCGGGTTCGCTCGCTCGCGTGGTGTTTGCCGTTCCGCGAGTGCATTTTGATGCCTTCGACGCCGCATTCGGCAAGCCGGAGGAGGAAGAGGCTCCTGCCGTCGTGCAGGAGGAAGACATCGAAGACGAGGACGCCTTCGATATCTCTGGCATCGACCTTCCGGAAGGCGTGACATTTCGTTCATAGAAGTAAAAGTTTATACTGGTAAAGCCGACGGCGATTGTGGTTCTCGCGGTCGGCTGCGACATGCTTCGATTGTCGCATGACAGGTGAACCGCGCGAAGAGAGCGGAGGTTTTCATGCAGTGTCAGAAATGCGGCAATGAACTATCGCAGGGCTCGGCGTACTGCGGAAAGTGCGGATCGAAGGTCGAGGAGCCTGCGGTCGAGGCTTCCGTTTCGTCGTCTGAAACATCGGTTTTCAGCCCGGTCCAGGAGGCAGCGCCCGCTTATCAGCCTGCCGTTTCGCAGCCCGCTGTTCCTCAGCCTGCTGCTCAGCCGATTCAGGCTCCGGTCGGCTATGCTCCGACGCAGCCTCAAAACTCCGTTAATCCCTACGCCCGTCCCGAGGCGGGCGTAAGCTACACGGCCCACAGCCAGACTCCTCATCAGGGTCAGCCGCCCATGCCTACTCAGCGGGGATGCCTGGGCGCTGCTTTTCACGATATTATCTCGTCGCCCGGTTGGATCAAGCGCGTACTGCTCCTTATGGTCATGAAATGCGTGCCCATCCTTTCATTCTACGCGTCGGGCTATAACGTGCAGTGGGGCGCTCAAGCCGCACGCGGCAGCAACGCTCCGCTTCCCAAGGGCGTGTTCGACCGGAAGACCTTCTTGACGGGTCTGTTCATGGCGCTGCTGACCACGTTGCTCAATATAGCCAACGTTTGGATGTTCGCCCTGAACTTCATTCCCTTCATCGGGTTCATTCTTGTATTCGTCATCAACCTGTTTGCGGGCGCTTTCTATTCGCTGGCGGTTATGCGCATGGCTTTGTATAAGGCTCTGGGCCAAGCGTTCGAGCTCTCGGAGATCTTCCGTGCATATAAGAAGCGCATCGGCTCGCTGCTTGCTGCGGCGTGCGTGCCGGCCATCATCGTCAATGTCGTTTTCGTACTGGTTCTCGTTCTGATTCTTCTTATCATGGCGGCAGTTTCCTTCGCGGGCTCTTCCATGTCGTATGGCTATTCGGGATACGGCGGATACGGCGGCCTTGGCGCCATATCGATGCTCTCTTACGACCCTGTCGGAGCGGTGCTCGGAATCGTTTCCGCGCTCGGCGTGATGTTCTTTGTGATCGGCGCGCTGTTCTTCTTCTTTAACGGCCTTGCCGAGGTGTGGTCCATGCGTGCTGTCGGCCTGTGGGTTGCTCGCTTTGCGCCTGAGTGGGCCGAAGAGGCGAAAGATTCCAAGGGATCGCTTTCGTAGGCGATAGAAGAACGGGATGAACGTATGATTCGCATGAATGCAGCACAGCAAGGCGGCGTTGCACATCGAATTCTTCCAAGAGCGGGCCGTGCGATTGCGGCCTGCTCTCTTTTTGGGGCCATGGCCTTCGGCGTTTCGGACGCGTATGGCGGCGATGCGCGTACATCTTTCGACGGCGACGAAGGCGGTAGGTCGGTTTTCGCGGGCGCCCTTCGTCAGGCTTCTCCGGCTCTGTTCGAGATGCTCGACGAGCGTTCTTCGTTTCTGGAAGAGGCCGCTGCGGCGCGCCCTTCCGCCGAAGAGCTGCGTGCGTCGCTTGCTTTGTCGGAGGATTATCGGGGTTCGTTTTCGCACGGTCCTAAGCCTGCGGAGTATCAGAAATACATCGTTTTGCACGATACCGAAGGATCAGCGGACGCGGCGTCCGTCATCTCCTGGTGGGATGCGAGTGGAAACGGTGTCGCGGCGCATTTCATCGTGAACAAAGACGGCTCTATCGTCCAGTGCGTTTCTTTGGATGAAATTGCCCACCATGCGGGCTTTGGGGATACGGGCCATAACGCGGCGTTCGGCGTGGAGGATGAAAGCCGAGACGATAAGGTTGGCACGACGCCTATCGGCGATTGGGCATCCGACTACGGTATGAACTCGTATTCGATCGGCATAGAGATGGTTCATAGAGGCGGCGAGGGGGATTATCCCGAAGAGCAATTGCAATCCCTTGACGCTTTGATTGCCTACATCGACGCTTATTACGGATTCAAAAGCGAGATAATTGACCATAAAGCGTGGAGAACGGGCAATTCGGATACGTCTCCTGAGTTCGCTTCGTATTTCGCGAACTATAAGGAATGTCGGGCGCACGAAGCTCCCTAGGACATAGGGGCGCACCGTGCGGCATCAAAATTTCCGCGCGTCCGCTTGGGCGCTTGAGGGCTGGCGCGTAGGAGATTCGGTACTATAGAGGACGCCTGATTGCGTCGGTATTTGCGAGGGGGATTCATGGAGCAGCACGATAAAACATCCCAAGGAACGAACGGCTACTGCACGGCATGCGGTTCTCCGCTGGAAGACGGGGTTTCTTTCTGCACGAAATGCGGCAATCCCGTTGCGGGCAAAGGCGCGGACGCCTCCTCGGAGTCGTCTACTGGCGCCGTTGCATCTTCGGATGCCGCAGGCGTCACCGCGCCTGTCGACGCCGCAACGGTCGTCGAATCCGAAGGCGTTGCGACGCCCTCCGGTTATGAAACGGTGATGGTCGACGTCGAGTCCGATATGGCGCGCGAAGCCCAAGACGACAGGGACGCTGCCGCTCAGGCAACGGAAGCGCTCTACGGCGTCGAAGGCGTCGAAAGCGCGTTCGCCCCGAACGAGGGGGCTCCTGCTATGCCCGATGCGTCCAGGCAGCAAACGTCCACGGTGTCGAAGAAGCCCCTGTTCATTGGCATCGGCATTGCGGTCGTGCTGCTGGCGGTCGTCATCGTTCTTGTCGTGCTTGTCTTCGGCAAGGCGGGGTCGGCGCCCACTTCCGACGAAGGCTCTGCGCAGGATTCTGCCCCTGCGGTCCAGCAGCCTGAATCGACGGAAGGTTCTGCTGAGGAAGAAAAGGACGAAGAGGCAACTTCCGAGCCTGTGGTTGTCAATCTCACGGACAGTTACACGACGCGTTTCTCGGAAGTGAACGAAATCACGTACCCTGCGTTCACGTTCCAGTATCCCGGTTCGGGGTGGGCCGTCGTGGATGAGTCGGTAGCGGCTTCGGGCGAGCATGTAAGCGTAGAGAACGTGCGCAACGGTGCCGAGGTCTCGTATCAGCATTGGGGCTCGTATCCTTCCGGTAGCGCCGTTGCCGAGCTCGTCGACGTTGAACGCGTGGCGGATTCGTCTTTCGTTCCGTCCTATGTCCAGGCCAATGACCATAGCGACTTGGGCTCTTTCGGGGTTGTGCGCGCAACGCTGCGTGTTGACGGCGTCGATAACGGCACGGTCTATGCCGTCATTCCCGATGCGGCGCTGAAAAACCCCTCGTATATGGATATGGGATCCGGGCTTCCGGCGTTCGATTACAGCTCCTGGATTAGCTTCACATGCATGACTAGCGAAGAGCTTGACAAGCAGACCGAGCAGGAGGTCATCGCTATTCTTGCGAGCTTCAAGGTGGCGGAGGCTTCGGATAACGCGTCTGCTTCGAAGAAGAGCGGAGAGGGTTCGCTTTCCGACCCCGACGGCTATGTCCTCTCGGACAGCTCCTCCAGGACGTATTCCAATGCCGAGCTTGAAGCAATGTCGGATTACGAGCTTTACCTTTCTCGTAACGAGATTTTCGCGCGCCACGGCCGTATCTTCAAAAACAGCGACTTGCAGGAGTATTTTGGATCGAAGAGTTGGTATGACCCTCGCTATACGCCCGAGGAATTCAGCGAATCTATGTTGAATGCAAACGAGAAGGCCAATATCGAGCGCATGGCCAAGATAGAGCAAGACCGCAATTCTCCTTATATCGACTAGTCGCATTATGAAATACAGGATTCACGGACACAGGCATGCGGACTTTCTCTTTAGAGAGCTGGGGGAATACGCGTGCCTGTGGGGCGAAATAGAAGATGCGCTTGCGAGCATTTCCGACGATATGATCATCAAGGAATTCGAGGGCGAAGCGCGCAAGGCAAAATCGATATCGCAGGCCATCAATCGTCTGGTTAAGGCGGAGCTGGCCAAGCGTGCATGGCGGCCTGAAAGCTATATTTTCGCCGACGAAGAGTATGGGCGCGCGGCGAAGGGTACCTGGAGGTTGGATTTCGCCAAGGATGCGCTCAGCGTTGAGGTTGCTTTCAACCATCGCTCAGACATTTCGTGGAACCTCATCAAGCCCACCTTGGCGAGCGAACTCAATCATGTGCAAAAGGCCATTCAGACCAGCGGCGGCGTTGTGATTACGGCAACGCAGTCCATGAAAGAGGCTGGCGGATTCGATGGCGCAGTCGGTACGTACGAAGACTACGTGCAGTATTTGAAGCCCCTCGGAACCATGCTGCCGGCGCCTCTTGTCATCGTGGGGCTTGAGCCGCCTGAGACGTTTCGGATTGCGGTCGAAGACGGCAAAGGGTCGAGCAGGGTCGGCCGTGTCATGAAGTATGCCGCAACGACGCCCTCGGGCGAATTCGTATGTCCCGATTGCGGCTGCGTGCTCGCGGCGGACGCTTGCGGAGGTTCGGCATGCGCATGTGACGAATGCGGCAGGGGCCTGATTATTCCCGATTCGCTTTTTTAGCGTTCATGTATAAAAAGCCGCGGCACCCGGACCATGAAGGAACGGATGTCGCGGCTTTGCGTGTTCTGATTGCTCTTAAGGCTTATGCGAAGAAGAGCTCAGAGAGGGTCATCGGGTCGATATACTCGCCGTCTTTGTATACGCGCATGTTGCCGGAGGCAATTTCGTCAATCAGGATGACATCGCCGTTGGCGTCGTAGCCAAACTCGAACTTGATATCGTAAAGAACGAGACCCTTTTCCTTCAGGTCGTCGGCGACGATCTGGGTAATCTTCTGGGTCATGTCCTTGAGCTGATCGTACTGCTCAGCGGTCATGACGCCGAGGACAACCAGGCCGTCCTTGGTGACCAGCGGGTCGCCAAGTTCGTCGTTCTTGAAAGTGGTTTCAACATAGGCAGGCAGGTCTGCGCCCTCTTCGACATACTGCTTATAACGACGATAGAAGGAGCCGACAGCCTTGTGGCGGCAGATGACCTCGAGGCCTTCGCCGAAGACCTTGGCAGGAAGAACTTCCATGGTGGTGTTTTCGAGGTCGGCGTTTACGTAGTGGGTCTTGATGCCTGCGGCGTTGATCTTTTCGAAGAAGTAGATGGACATGCGCAGGTTAACGTCGCCAACGCCTTCGATCGTGAGACCCACAGAGTTCTCGCCGGGATCGAAAACGCCATCTTTGCCCGTGCAGTCATCCTTGAATTTCAACAGGTAATTGCCGTTTTCCAGGGCGAAGACGTCTTTGGTCTTTCCGGAGTACACGAGTTCATGAGCCATGGAGGGTCCTTTCCGCATATGTTTTATCGGGCCATGATCTAACGGAGACAGTTTACTCTCATAAACATAGTATGGAGGCGATTTCTTCATCTCTTAATAGAATCTGATTTTTTGAAACACATCCGAAACAAAATAGGCAGAACAATAAGCGGGAAGTCGGTGCTCGGAATCTTTTCAGAGGGTGCGCTAAAAAGGGGCTGTTCTGGAGGGAACGTCCTAGAGGAAGTAGTGAAAAGGATTCGGCTCCTGGCCGCTGTCTCTGCGAGCGCTGTGCTCGCCCTTTGGAAGCAGGTCGCAGATATCGACTCCAAGAGCGTCGGCAATGCGATACAGCGTCTGGAGGGACGGATTTGCTCTGCCGTGCTCTATGCGAGTAACCTGGTTCGGATGGACGCCGGCCATGAGTCCGAATTCGCGCAAGCTCATCCCCGTTCGTTCTCGGTGGCGGAGGATGTTAAGGCCGAGCTGTGTCTTGTACGCGTCGAATGTGATCATGTGGTTAGCGTACGGACGCTTCGGCTGATGCTGTAACCATAGAATGTTACAAAAAGAGTAGGATAGGTGGGGTGAAGAGGTACGGCTAGGCAAACGCCGGACAGGGGGCAATGGATGGAAGGCGTCGATTTTTCTCGGCTTGATGTCGCTCTGGCGATATACGATGCGAACGACGACCCTCGCGAGGCCGACCTTTTATGCGGCGTTGCGTTGCAGAAGGACGATCTTGAAGCATTTTTGCAAGACCTGTGCGATCTCGTCGAGCGCAAATACGGAGGCATGCGGTTTTCGCGGCTTCTTGACGAGGACCAGGGCGACGAAGCCATGAAGTCTGCATGCATTCGGTGGAGGTCGGATTTCTTGGCCAGCGTTATCGAGGAGGCCGAACGCTGTCTTGCCGAGGAGGATCGGCGCGAAGGATGCTGAGGCGTTCCTGCTCGCGAAGCATATCTTCGAATCCTCTTAACGCCGCAAAAGGCATGAATTGACGCGCGCGGTCGGGATGCCATACGGCGCGGTGGGCGTGGGGTGCCGGATTGCCTGCCGGCATGAGCTCTTTTTCGGGAACGGGGTTTCTCGACGCGGCATGCATGATGTCCTCCAATTTGGTTGTTGCGGTCTCTCGCGGTTGCCTTCTCTTTGAGGCTCATACCTTTGAGCAGGGAGTTTTTTCCGAACTTTTCTTTCACGGCAATGGCGGCCTCTTGGATGCTCCTTTCTTTTCTCCTGGATTCGGTTTCGTCGAAAAGAGCGGCTTGGCAGCCCTCTGCATCTATTTCCGAAAACCCTATGCTTATACGTCTGATAGGACGGGATCTGTCGACCTCCCTGCTGAAGAGGCGGTCGAATTCGGCGGTTATGAACAGCGAGGAGTTTGTGGGGGCGCTAAGCGTCATAGAACATCCGTCATGGGGAGGTTCTTCGGGGCGTTCGCGAGCAGACGGAGCGGGCCTGTCGCCTCGTGGCTGAATGCTGTTG
>USEQ01000065.1 GCA_900553655.1 uncultured Slackia sp.
AGCTCTTCCCAGCTTGGAGCCTGCAACGTGGCCGCCACGCTTTCCTTCACCTCGGCCTCGGTCGCGCTACCGATATAGCCCGGAGTCAGCCCCGGCATCGTGCCGCCCCACTTTTCCTTGCAGCGCGCGATTACCTGCGCTGCGGGAATGCTGTGGGAAACCGTCTCGCCGATATGCACGCATTCGTTCTGGAGCCACGAAGTGTTAAGCTGCGTCATGTTCACCATGGGCTCTTCGAGCCATTCACGCACGGGGAACACCAGGTCGGCCGCCTCCACATGGAACGACGTCAGCATGGGATACTGTCCGATTATGAAATCGATTTCAGGGAACACGTCATACCACGACTTCGCATTGCCGAGCATAGCAAGCTTGTTGCCCGACATATCGAACCACACACGCGGTTTGAACGGCTCGCCCGTGGCAATCGCCTCGCGCACGGTGGGGATATGCGAGTGGCACCACGTGTAGAGGCCCTTGTGATCTTTCATACCTAGACGGTCGAGCAGGAGCCTGCCAAACTGCTCTTGCACCGCAGGGTCGAACGAGGCGATGCGCTCTGCGTTTTCCTCGTCCGATAGCCCAACCACGGCGCCGCAGCCATACATGTCGGAAAACATGCCATCGAAGCCGTTGTGGTAAGTGACCGGACGACTCGTGGGATTGGCCACTACGCCTGTGCCGTACTGCGTCATCGTGCAGCCGGGAATGTCGACATAGCCCATGATGGCATCGAGACCCATGCATCCGAGCGGAACCTGACTCGCCGATTCGGTCATGTCCGATGCAACGCCGTTGACAATGCCCGCAACGCTTGCGCCCGTGTACAACTTGATGGCCTCTTCGATCTTGTCGGCCTGAAGCCAGCAGTTCTCGGCGGTGTGCTCAAGCGTCCACGGTTCGGCCTCTTCTTTATAAATCTGGCCGGCAGACTTGTACTGTTTGCCATCGATTTCCACCGTTGCGAAAATTTCGGGGTCCACATCGGCGTTTTCGGGGAGCGAGAACACAAAGGGCTTCGGTTCGCCCGATGCAGCATCGACGCACACGTAGGCGGGCGTGTTCTCAGGAGTCGGCGAGACGAAGTCTTCGAATAGCTCTTCGGCCTTGACGGGGAGCTTGGTATCGGGGTCGATCAGGAACGGCAGATTCGTCCAGAACTTCGTGAATTCCTCGTTGTAGAGCTTGTTTTCGAAGATGTAGCGGAACCAGCACAGAAGCAGGCCCGTGTCGGTACCGGGACGGACAGGAAGCCACACGTCGGCCTTTTGCGCATCAGGGCTGAAGTTGGGGTCTACGACGATTGTCTTGACGCCCTGTGCGCGCAGCTCGGCCATACCGCGGCCTGATTCGGCCGTCTGACTCACCGAAGGCTGAGCGCCCCAAAGAACCACGGTGTCTGCCTTGTTGTCTTCCACCTTGAAGATTTCCTGCACGGCGTTGTCGGCAACGGATTGGTCGTTGCCGCCGTACATGTATTTCGCCATGGCATAACGGGGAAGATAGCACTGGGCGCAACCAGGCTCGAACACCGTGGGCGATCCGAAGGCCATAGGAAGCGTCATTGCCTCCATGAACGAATAGGAGCCGCCTCCACCGACACTGGCGAAAAACGAATATGGACCGTACTTATCGATGGTGCTCGTAATCTGCTCAGCCGCCAGGTCGAGCGCCTCATCCCAGGAGATGACCTCCCACTTGTTTTCGCCACGCTGCCCTGCACGCTTCAAGGGATGCAGAACGCGGCGAGGGCTGTACATGGTGTGCAGCTGATTGAGGCCCTTCAGGCACAAGGAGCCCCTGCTCACGGGCGCATCCGGATCGCCTTCGAGCTTGACCACTACACCGTTTTCGATATAAGCACGCACGGGGCACATCTGGATGCACCCGTGACACGACGTCTTGACGACCTTCGTCTCGACGGGCTCGTCGGCATAAGCCGGTTCGGTTTCAACAAGGGCGTTCGGCATCGATACGCCGATTGCGGCAGCTGCGCCAGCAAGAGTTGCAGCCTGCACGAAAGAACGACGCGTCAAGTTCCTTTCTTGCATCATTCCTCCTATCGATTTCAGAAACGTTATCCTTACTCACCTCTCAAAGCGTCCAGGCATCCCCTCCCCTCCTGCGACAACGACCAGCCATCGCGCCATTCAAGGATCCCCGCACGCTCAAGCTTGTCGACGAACACGCTCGGCTGCAACGGCAGGCCAGATTTCTTCTCGGAAAGCAGCACTGCGTTACTGCGAAGAAGCGTTTCTATTTCGGTGTAAGGTCGGGGGCGCTCGTTGCAAAAGCCGAGCAGTTCGATATAGCAGTTTTTACGAACAGGTTCGGCGTCGAGAAGTTCGGCGAAGCGACGTCGCGGATCGTGCTGACGCACGAACGTCCTGCCCGTTTCGGTGGTCTCGAATAGAACCGAAGCCACAAGATCGTCCGCCTCGTCTTCGGTCAACTCCCTCTTTTGCAGGTCGGTAACCTCGCGGCCTTCTCCATCGAGCTCCGTGCGGCGTAAACCGCCCGCATCCTCGAGGAGGCATACAAGGTGATAAGGGTCCTGGGTTGCTTGGGCTGCTTCGGGGAACGAGAGCATGCGCTGTTCGAGAGCGCTCAATTCCAAAGGATCAAGGCAAAGTTCGAGAGTTTTGTACAAAAGCTCCCTGTTTAAAGGATGACGACAGACTTCCCGTTCAAGAAAGTCGAGACATTTCTCCTGAGACCAAGCACCCGCATTGGGCTTCTCGGGCGTTGCTTCGGACGATGCAAGATCCGTCTCGGCGGGATCAAGCATGCCGTTGTCGCTCTCAATGCCGTCGTCGGCATCCCCCCAAGAAACATCGCGGCCGTATTCCGCATTGCGCAAATCCCAATCGTTCATGCCATCCCCCTTCATGATCATGAATCGTTTCGCATCCGGCGCTTTCGCGGCCAAGCAGACGGTACAACGGCATGGGACGCAGGCGAAAACTGCGCGGTGCGTGAAAGGGGCTCATTCGGAAGAAAATTTTTCGTACGGCATGTGCTAACGCAGAATGCGTGAGACGATGACTAGGAGATACATGACATGAAAAAACGCATTATGCGCCTTTTCAAAGCCAGTTGATTGGCTAAATCAGGCTCGAGAACATATGATCACGGACGAATGCGCGGGCCGACACCGCATTCCTCAGCATCGCATCCTTCCGCAACAAGATTTCTACTGCGCAAAGAAAGAGGCCGCGCCGAAGCGCGACCTCTTTCTCATGCATTGGATTTCAGCGTAAGCATGGAGCCTACATCATGCCGCCCATGCCGCCGCCGTTGCCGGCTGCGAGAGCGGACAGGTCCGGACCCTCCTTCGGGATCTCGGAGATGGTGGCCTCAGTGATGAGGATGAGACCTGCAACAGAGACTGCAGACTGCAGAGCGGTGCGAGTAACCTTCACGGGGTCGGAAACCTGCATGTCGATCATGTTGCCATACTCGCCGGATGCGAAGTTCAGACCCTCGCCCTTAGGCAGAGCCTTCACCTTCTCGATCACGATGCCGGCTTCCATGCCAGCATTCTGAGCGATAGTGCGCATGGGAGCCTCAAGAGCCTTGCGGACGATGTCAACGCCGACCTGCTCATCATGGTTTGCGCACTCGACGTTGTCGAGGGCCGGAATGGCGTCAACGAGAGCGACGCCGCCGCCTGCGATGATGCCTTCCTGAACAGCAGCACGAGTTGCCTGGAGGGCGTCTTCGATGCGGCTCTTCTTCTCCTTGAGCTCAGACTCGGTTGCAGCGCCGACCTTCATGACGGCAACGCCGCCGGAAAGCTTAGCAAGGCGCTCGTTCATCTTCTTGCGATCGAACTCAGAGTCGGTGCGCTCAAGCTCTGCGCGAATCTGCTCGCAGCGATCGGCGATGGCCTGCTTGTCGCCAGCGCCGTCGATGATGACGGTGGAGTCCTTTGTGACCTTGACGGTCTTGGCAGTGCCGAGCATATCGAGCGTAGCCTCGCCGAGAACCAGGCCGAAGTCCTGAGCGATAACCTGGCCGTTGGTAACGACGGCGATGTCCTCGAGGATGCGCTTGCGGCGGTCACCGAAGCCAGGAGCCTTGATGGCGGCGCAGGTGAAAGTGCCGCGCAGACGGTTCAGAAGAATGGTGGAGAGAGCCTCGCCCTCGACGTCCTCGGCAACGATGAGCAGCGGACGACCCTGCTTGCTGATAGCCTCGAGAATGGGGAGGATATCCTGAATGGAGGTGACCTTCTGGTCGGTCAGCAGGATGTAGGGATCCTTGAGGACGGCCTCCATGCGCTCCATGTCGGTAGCCATGTAGGGAGAGATGTAGCCGCGCTCATACTGCATGCCCTCGACGACTTCGATCTCGATGCCGAACGTCTGGGACTCTTCGACGGAGATAACGCCGTCTTTGCCAACGACCTCCATAGCCTCAGCGATCTTTTCGCCAACGCCGTCTGCGGTCTGGTCGTCACGTGCGGAAATAGCGCCAACAGAAGCAATCTGCTCCTTGGTGGAAACCGGAATAGCGTCTTCAGCAATAGCACCGACAACGGCATTGGCGGCCTTCTCGATGCCTGCGCGGATAGAGATGGGGTTCGCGCCCGCGGCGATGTTGCGCAGGCCCTCGCTTACCAGGACGTCGGTGAGAAGCGTTGCGGTGGTGGTGCCGTCGCCTGCGACGTCGTTGGTCTTGGTGGCAGCCTCTTTGACAAGCTGAGCACCCATGTTCTCGACGGGATCGGGAAGCTCGACCTCTTTAGCGACGGTAACGCCGTCGTTGGTTACCAGAGGAGCGCCGTAGGTGCGCTCGAGGGCAACATAGCGGCCCTTGGGGCCAAGGGTGACCTTGACCGCATCGGCCAGCTTGGTAACGCCTGCGGCAAGTGCGCCACGTGCGTCGGTATCAAACTGAATGTCCTTTGCCATGAAAATTCACTCCTTCGTGAAACATAAGCATATCGGCCTTTGCCTTCCGGCGACAGCCGATGAAAAACGGGAGAACCCGGATTTAGTCGGTGTAAACGCCGTAGAGATCCTCGGAACGAAGAATGACGACTTCCTCGTCGTCAACGGTGACCTCGGTACCGCCGAACTTGCCGTACAAGACGCGATCGCCAACCTTGACAGGAACGGGAACCAAGTTGCCGTCCTTATCGAGCTTGCCTTCGCCAACAGCCAGAACGATGCCGCTCTGGGGCTTTTCCTTGGCAGCGGAAGCGATGTACAGGCCGGAAGCGGTGGTCTCTTCGGCTTCGTCGCGCTTGATGATGACGCGATCGCCCAAAGGCTTGAGATTCATATTCTTGTCCTCTCTCTAGCTACCCTTAGTGACGGGGCTTCGTGAGTGCTAGCACTTCACGTCTTCGAGTGCTAACTGATAGCCATAGTACCATCGACGGCAGCGGATGCAAGAAAAATCATGGGTTTCGTCGCGTTTCTTCTTATTCGTTACGCCGCCGTCATATTCATCGCCTTATGTCCCAACGACTCAGACGCAAAACGACCGCATTCGCCCCGCTCTACGCCGCTTGCCGATCGCGTGCATTATTCGTCATTTTTCCCTCATTTGTATGCAGAAGGACACTTTCCGGCGGAAAATCGCTCGATATCAACCGATACGCAAGTTTTACCTGGGGAAACTGCCGTCTTTTCCGAAATTTCCGGCCGTTTTCCTTCTTTATTTTCATGCAATGATTGCGCATAAAACAAGACATTTACTCTTTTGCGTCAAAACCACTATTGCAAAACGGAGTACCGTGGTACATAATATTTTTGTAAGCCTGCACAAAAATATATAGCTTGAAAATACAAAACACCTACTCAATGCCACTTTTTTTATTGTGTAGGTGCATAAGATTGGTTCATTTTGCCCTTTAATACTTGGCACCCATTCCAACAAACAGCTCTTTTTTTCGCGTCATATGACGCACCATTCGCCCGATCGCGGCCTCATGGCCGCTTCGGTATATCTGCCCTGCATAGAAAGGATCGACATGAAGTTGAAAAAGCTCCTCTTCCTCGCCATGGCAACCGCATCGCTGTGCGCCCTGCCGCTGATGGCTTCCTGCTCCGGCGGAGCCGAGACCGACACCGCAGCCGAGCCTGCGGCGGACGGAAGCTACACCCTGGTAGAAGACGGCAAGCTCACCGTTGCCGCCTCCCTCGACTTCCCGCCGTTCGAAAACCTCAACAACGGCACCGTTGAAGGCTTCGAGGTCGACCTCATGAACGCCATCGCTGAGAAGATGGGGCTCGAATGCAACTACCTTCCCACCATGAAGTTCGACACCATCATTCCCGCCATTGTCGCCGGCGGCACTGCTGACGTGGGCGTTTCCGGCTTCACCATCACCCCCCAGCGCGAAGAGGAAGTCGATTTCTCCGCTCCGATCTGCGACACCAATCAGTGCATCGTCGTCCTTAACGGCTCTGACATCACCGACGAATCCATGATGGCTGGCAAGCGCATCGGCGCCGAAACCGGAACCACCGGCCTTGACTGGGCCAAGGAGAACCTGACTGACGCCCAGGAAATCGTCGCATTCGACGAATATCCCGCAGTCTTTGCGGCCCTTCAGTCCGGCCAGGTTGCCGCCGTCGTTCTCGACAAACCGGTTGCCGACTACTACATCAAAATCGCCTACTCCGATTGCCAGGTCGTAAAAGAAATCCCCACGGGCGAGCAGTACGGCATTGCGGTCAGCAAAGACAACCCGAACCTCACTGCCGCCATCGATGACGCTATCGCTCAGCTTGAAGCCGATGGCACCATCGACGAGCTGAACCAGAAATGGTTCGGCACCAACGCCTAGCACATTCCTTCTCCACGCAGCTGCCGCATTACCTACAAGCAAGCACGCGGCAGCTGCGTCCATGGGGCGCACGGCAGCAAGCGTGCGCCCCATGGACGCAATGCGCCCCGAACGCCAAGTCCGAAACCGTCAGAAAGGCACGATCGTCATGGGCACCTGCTCTTATGCAACTTCAGCACCATTGACCGCAAAACGCATCATTCGAGCCGCTCTCGTTGCGCTT
>USEQ01000066.1 GCA_900553655.1 uncultured Slackia sp.
CCACGCTGACCATCGCCGCCGCGAAGCGCTACGCCGAAGAAGGATTCGACGGCATCGTGCATCTCAAATCGTCGGGATGCACGCCCGAAATCGACTGTATGCCGGTACTCCAGCGCATCAGCCGAGACTACCGCGTCCCCGTCTTGTTCCTCAGCTACGACTCGCAGACAAGCGACACGGGGCTCGACACGCGCCTTGAAGCGTTTTACGACATGATCGCCATGAGAAAGGCAGCCCGATGAGCAACGAAACCGCATCCGCATCGCCCCGCCGCGCATTCCTCGGCGTCGACACGGGGTCCATCTCCACCAAAGGCGTCATCATAGACGAAGACCACTCGATCATCGCCCGAACGTATCTTTGGACCGAAGGCGACCCCTCCCAGGCCGCGCGCCGCGTGGTCGCAAACCTTGCACGCCAGATACACCGAGAACAGACCGAAGTCGTCGCCGTAGGAACCACGGGAAGTGCCCGACGCCTGGTGGGAGCGATGCTCGGCGCGCAGGTGGTGAAAAACGAGATCACCGCGCACGCGGTCGGAACGACGTATCTGCACCCGGACGTACGCACCATCCTCGAAATCGGCGGCCAGGATTCGAAGATCATCTGCGTGGAAGACGGCGTCGCCGTGGACTATGCCATGAACACGCTGTGCGCTGCGGGAACGGGATCGTTTCTTTCGAGCCAGGCCCACAGGCTCGGCGTGGAGGTCGAGGAGTTCGGCGAGATCGCCCTGCGCTCCGACAACCCCGCAAACATCGCAGCCCGATGCACCGTATTCGCCGAAAGCGACCTGGTCCACAAGATCCAGATGGGCTACGCACGCGAAGACGTCATCGCCGGACTGTGCAAGGCCGTGGCCACCAACTACCTCAACAATGTCGGGAAAGGCAAGAAGATCAACGCGCCCGTGGTCTTTCAGGGCGGCGTGAGCAAGAACGTCGGCGTCGTGCACTTCTTCGAAGAGGCGCTCGGGTGCGAGGTGACCGTCGATGCCGACGGCCATCTCATGGGAGCGTTCGGCGCAGCGCTTCTCGCCGCAGGAACCCCTGAAAAAGACCTGCGTTCGTTCGAATTCGACATAGACGATTTCGAGTTCAAAACCCGCGAGGCCATCTGCCAGAAATGCCCCAACCATTGCGAAATCGTCTGCGTCTACCGAGACGACGACCTCATAGACTCGTGGGGAAACCGATGCGACAAGGGCGCACTGAAGGCAGGACGGAAATAACGGAAGCAAATTGAGGCGCATGCGCGCTCCATATGGTAGTATGGTGTCAAATCATCGAACACATGTACGTGTTTGACCGTATAGGCGGCTAAGACACCCGAGCGCAAAGGAGCGTCATGCGTCTTCTGCACATCTCAGACCTGCACATCGGAAAGCAGGTCAACGAATTCCCCATGCTCGACGACCAGCGCTTCATGCTCGAGCGCATCCTCGACATCATCCGCACCCGCAAGGTAGACGCCCTGCTCATTGCGGGCGATATCTACGACCGGTCGGCCCCGAGCGCAGACGCGGTGGCATGCGTCGACTGGTTTCTATCCGCCGTCGCGAAGACAGGCGTCGCATGCATCGCCGTTCCGGGCAACCACGATTCGGCAGAACGCGTGGCCTACGCATCGGACCTGCTCGCGGAAAACGGCGTGCATCTTGCGCCGGTATACAACGGTGAAATCGCACATATCGGCCTCGAAGACGAACACGGCCCGGTCGTATTCTGGCTTTTCCCCTTCCTGTAGCCCGCCATCGTACGCCCCTTCTTCCCCAACGAGGAAATCGCCACTTACACCGACGCCTTGCGTCTCGTCGTCGATTCCTGCCCCCTTGATTCCACCATGCGCAACGTGGCGCTTACCCACCAGTTCGTGACGTACGGGGGAACCCAGCCCGACCGAACGGATTCGGAGCTTTCGCTCGGCGGCGTGGACAACGTGGACGTAGGCGTTTTCGACGCCTTCGACTACGTGGCCATCGGGCATGTCCATCGGCCCCAGCGTATCGGCCGCGACACCGCACGCTATAGCGGAAGCCTCCTGAAATACTCCGCCTCCGAAGTAGACCATCCGAAATCGGCCCCGCTCGTCACGCTCGGAGAAAAAGGCTCCGTGGACATTGAGCTCATCCCCCTCGAGCCCCTTCACGACATGCGCCGGATCCGCGGCCCTTTGGCAGATCTCGTATCCGACGAAACGGTCGCCGAGCTTTCGCAAAGCGATCGGGAAAACTACCTGCACGTCGTGCTCACCGACGCGTTTCCCCCCATCGATGCGCTTTCCACGCTTCGCAGCGTCTACCAAAACGTCATGAGCATCTCCTACGACAACGCGCATTCCGAAAGCGATGCGGCCCATGATGCCGAAGAGGAAGAAAACGCCCTCGAAAGACTTTCCCCCATCGAGCTGTTCGCCCGATTCTACGAAAGTCAGAACGGAAAACCCCTGACGCAAAACCAAAACAAGCTCGCCGTCAACGCGCTCGAGAACAACGAGGAGAATCGATGAGGCCCGTCAAGCTCACCATGAACGCATTCGGCCCCTACGCCAGAACAGCCGAGATAGACTTCACCAGGCTCGAAGACCACGGACTCTACCTCATCACGGGCGATACGGGCGCAGGCAAGACCACCATCTTCGACGCCATATCGTTCGCCCTGTTCGGCTGCGCAAGCGGCGACGAACGCAGCACGAAGTCGCTTCGAAGCGACTTCGCCGACCCTGCGGCGGAAACAAGCGTCGAGCTTGAATTCACCTACCGCGGCTCTAGCTATCGCATATGGCGCTGCCCCGGATACGAGCGCGCCAAAAAACGCGGCGAAGGCACCACGACGCAAGTTCCCGAGGCCATTCTCGAACGGCCGGGAAAAGCACCCGTCACGCGCGTGCGCGACGTTGACGCCGCCGTCAAAGAAATACTCGGCATAGACCGGACGCAGTTCGCCCAGATCGTCATGATCGCACAAGGAAATTTCCGCAAGCTGCTTTCCGCAGGCACCGATGAACGAAGCAGAATATTTCGCACCTTGTTCGACACGGGGAAGCTCCAGACATTCCAGCGACGCTTGGCGGAAGAAAAAAACGCCCTGGAGGCACAGCACAAATCAATCGCGCAAGAAGTGCGCGTCCATGCAGGAAACGCTCATCTCGAGGCGGAAGCGGCCGAATCGCTTGCAAAGCAGCTCGAGCAAGACACCCTTCAGGCGAATTGGCTGAAAGGCGCCTTGGAGGAAGCGGTCGTTCGCGACCGAGAGCGCTATGCCGCACAGAAAACGCGCGTCGACGCCGCTAAAAACCGTAGAGACGCCGCGCTTTCCGCAGCGGAGGGCCTCGCCCGCCTCGATGCCCTCAAGACGAAAAAAGCCGCGATTGACCAGCGAGCGAGCGCTCTCGAGTCCGTCGTCGCGCACACGCGCCAAAAGCTCGACGAACACATCTCGGGCCAAAACGCCCGAAACGACCTGGCAAACCGTGCAGCCATCGGGCAAAGCGAGCTGCCGTTATACGAAAAGCTCGAAAAAGATATCCGTCACGCCGAAACCCTGCATGCGGAAGCGCAAGCGGCCGCCTCAAAGGCGAAAGCCGCCCTGGAACGCGAGGTCAGCCTCAAGAGCGAAAAGGACCGTGCGGAAAGAACCATAACCAGCCTGACCCATGCAGAAAAGGCCTATGCAGACGCACGCCTCGCATGCAAGAGCGCGGAAGAAGAGCTCAAGAGCGCAGTCGCCCACGTTGCCGCCTGGCAATCCATGGAGAAGGCGGAAAAACAGGCTGATCAGGCCAAGGCGGAATCGGAAAAGCAGCAGCGCGACGCACAGGCCTCCGAGGCGCAGCGGGCGAAAGCGGCCGAAGCCATCGAGAGGGCAGAAGCCGCCCGAGCCGTCCTCTCGGACGCGCCCGAACGCATCGCCAGATACGAGGCGCGCACGCGCGAAATAGAAGAATCCCTTGAACGCCTTCGAGCAGCTGCACATGCTGAAGAACGCGCCGAAAGAGCCTGCGAGGATGCGCGCCGAAACGCTCGCCTGGCGCTCGAAAACTATACGAAAGCCAAAACGGTCTCCGACGAAGCGCACCGCGTATGGTCTCAAGCGCAATCCCTCTATCTCGACGGACAGGCGGGGCTGCTCGCATCCGATCTTGCGCCGGGAAGCCCCTGTCCTGTCTGTGGCTCCATCGAACATCCCCGCCCCGCTTCGGCGCCTTCTTCCACCCCTTCGAAAGAACAGGTGGAAGAACTCCAGCATGCATGGACGAACGCGACGGAGAAGGCCGAAGAGGCATCGCGACGCTCTTCGGCAGCCCAGGCTGCCGTGCAAGAGAAGGAAGAAGCGCTTAAGGCCGTCATAGAAGCAGAAGGCTCTCGCGAGCAACGAGCATCGCGCTGCAGCCAGGAGCAGAAAGACCTCGCCGATGCTCAGGCGAAACTCGCGGCAGCGACCGAAGAGTCCGCAAAGCTGAAAAAAACGATCGAGCTGCTGCATGCAGCGCAACGGCATCATAAAACAGCAGACGAGCAGGCAAGGCTGCATGCGCGCCAGGCTGCAAGCGCTCTTGCCGAGGCAGAACGTCATAGCGCAACGGCTCGCACACGGCGCGAAGCCATCCCTTACAAGAGTGCGCAAGACCTCGAGAAGAAGCACGCCGAAGCGCAACGCGCTCTCGAAACAGCGCAGACGAACCTCGCTCGAGCACGGGCCGACGCACAAACGCTGCAGAAAGCCCGAGATGACGAGCAGCATGCAGCCAAGCTGCTCGCGCAGGCGCAGTCGGAAGGCGCGCAGGCCAAGCAGCGCGAAGCCGCGCTGCTCGCGCAGGCCGAATCGGCCGATTCCTCCGTCTCCTCGGCCCGTGCCCGCCTGAAATACGAAAACAAGGGGCAGGCGGTGCGCGCAATACAGGATGCGCAAAAACAAGTTGACCTCTTCGATGCAACCCTCGCAAAAATCCAAGCATCTCTGGGCGAATCGGAAAAAGACCTCGCAACAACGCGAGGCGAGGCGGACACGCTCGCCCGCTCGATACGCGAGGCCCCTTCCTACGAGAAGAATCAGGTCGAAGAAGAGCGGCGCAATGCGCACGATGCGCTCGAGGACGAAGAGCGCATCCTCGCGGAAATCGGCGCGGAACTCTCCGCCAACGAGAAAACGCTCGAGCAGGTCCGCCTGTTGGCAAGAAGGGCCGGAACCGTAGACGAGCGCTACGGGGAGGTGGCGGCACTATCCGACACCGCCAATGGCAGGCTCGCGGGAAAAGACAAGATCGCATTCGAGACCTACGTGCAAAGCATGTACTTCGACCGCATGGTAGCGGCGGCGAACCGCCGTCTGCGCGCCATGACGAACGAGCGCTACAAGCTCGCAAGAAGACGTGCCGCCACCACGAAAAACGGGCAGAGCGGGCTCGACCTCGACGTCATGGACGCATATACCGGAAAGACGCGCGACGCGTCTTCCCTTTCCGGAGGCGAGTCGTTCAAAGCGGCGCTCGCGCTCGCCTTGGGGCTCTCCGACGTCGTGCAGTCCCATGCCGGAGGCGTGCAGCTTGACACAATGTTCATAGACGAAGGGTTCGGCTCGCTTGACCAAGAGTCACTGCAGCTTGCCATCAAGACCCTGACCGAGCTTTCCGGAGGCGACAAACTCATCGGCATCATCAGCCACGTAGACGAGCTCAAGGAAAGCATCGACCGCAAGATCGTCGTCAAGCGCGGCCGCAACGGCTCGTCTGTCACGATAGAAGCGTAACGCTTCGCACGCACGCGCCCCAGGGGCTCGAAAGCCGATGAAGACCGATGCCTAACGCGCCGGCCTTCATCGGCGAAGGGAATCGAGCAGCTCTTTCATCTCGCGCTGCACCGCATGCTCGACGTTCGTGCCAATGACCCTTTTCGAAATCTCCTTCACCGCATAGCGGGCGTTTCCCATGGCACACGACTCCCCCACCATGCGAAGAATTTCGTAGTCGTTCATCGAATCGCCGAACGCCATCACCTCGTCGGGCCTTACGCCGTGCACGAGCATGACCTGCTCGATACCCGTTGCCTTGGAAACCCCGCGCTGCATGATATCTATCCAGTTCGACCCAGACGGCGCGAAAACGAAATCGTCGTCAAGCTCCCGGGAGAGCACGTACGCCATGTCCATGAGCTCATGGTCGCAGAATATCGACGCCTTCACGATAGACGTGCTTGCAGGGGGCATGTCGTCCATGCGGATGGGATTGGGAAGATCTTTGTCGAACTCCGCTTTGTAGCAGGAGGGATCGTCGAGCAGATAGCTGTTCGTGCGGTCGAACACCACCAGATGAAGACAGCTGAAACGCCTCGTCACGGACAGCAGGCGTCGAAGCGCCGCATGCGAGAAGACCTCGCGATCGACCAGGATTCCGTTCACGACCACCTGCGCCCCGTTCGATGCGACGAAATCCATCGAGGAGGCGACGGGACCGAAAAACTCCTGAAGCGTGTCGAAGCGCCTGCCCGATGCCGCGCAAAACCGAACTCCTACGCTTGCAAGTCCTCGAATCAGATCGAAAGTCTCCCGCGGAACGCGAGACCTCTCGTCAAGCAGCGTTCCGTCCATATCCGATGCCACGAGCTTGATCATCAGGATCTCCTATCTTCCATGCGCGCTGTCGCGATGCCACCAAGCCCCTCGATAGCGCCCCGCCTTCGGCTTTCCGCCATCCTAGGAAACAAATTCGAAAGGATTGCAAGGCACCGTGCAAGTTGACGCGAATTTGACGCGGCGCGCACGAAGCATCCACATTCACCGCACAAGCGAAAGAAACGTCTCATGAACGGAAGTGTCGTCGTCGAGTTCCGGATGAAACGACAACGCCATCTGGTTTCCGTAGCGCACGGCGACGATATCGCCGCGCGCCCGAGCCAGCACCTCGACGCCTTCGCCTACCGCTTCGATGCGCGGAGCGCGCACGAACGTCATCGGAATGCTCCCGCTTTTCGAGGGGTTTCTATCGCATGCGAACGACCCTTCGGTGCGAAAACTACCCAGCTGC
>USEQ01000067.1 GCA_900553655.1 uncultured Slackia sp.
CTCAAGGGCCGCTACGGTCTTTTCGTTCAGGCCCCCAATGGCCACAACGGGCATGTCGACCGAACGGCATATTTCCAAAAGCGCATCAAGACAGACATCGGCGGCTTCAGGCTTCGTCGCCGTTTTGAACAACGCACCTACGCCGAGATAGTCGGCGCCGGCCTCCGATGCCGCAAGGGCCTGATCGACCGTCTGCACGGACACGCCGACGATTTTATCGGGACCGAGAATCCGACGGGCTTCTTCGCAGGCAGCATCGCTCTGTCCTACATGCACGCCGTCAGCCTGCGCCACCGACGCCGCCTCGAGGTCATCGTTCACGACGAAAGGAACGTTCCCCGGAATCACACGGCGCAGGCGGCTGTATTGCTCAACAAGCTCGCTCGTCGATGCGTGCTTGTCCCTCAGCTGGACGAACGTTGCACCTCCCTCCACGGCCTCGAGGACGCATTCGTCCAACGTACGGCCTTCAAGCCACGAGGCGTCGGTAACGGCATACAGTCGAAGCGTCTCGGGGTGACGGCGCAGGTATTCGCGAGGCGATTGCATCTACGCCACCTCGAAAGCCGCGGCGTCGCGAGCGAGCGCCGCGCCGTCGAGCAGGGAAAGCTCGTCCATGAGGTAGGTTGCGAAACTGCCCGTACCTCCCTGCATACGCTCAAGCTTAGCAGCGGCGCGCTGCCCTGCGACACCCATATGAACGACAGCCGCCAAAGCCGCACCTGCCGCATCCTCCTCGCGACGAGCGATATATGCGCCGGAAAGCGCCGAAAGCATGCATCCCGATCCGGTAATCCGACCTTGAAGGGGAGAGCCGTTGCGAACAGCGAACGCACGGTTCGCATCCGCCACGATATCGACAGGTCCGGTAATGGCGACGACGCACCCGGCACGCTCGGCAAATTCGCGCGCGAACTGAGCAGCGGTTTCGACATTGGATTCGCCGACGATATCCTCGGGGTTGACATCGACCCCTTTCGTAGCGCTCGCGGCACCCGCAAGGGCTTTCACCTCGCTCATATTGCCGCGTACCAAAGCAATCGGCAAGGTCTCAAGAAGCGACCCCGCAACCTCAGTACGAAGCTTGGAGGCCCCCGCTCCTACCGGATCGAGAACGATAGGATGGCCGAGCTCGGCAGCCTTCGCCCCCGCCACCTTCATGGATTCGATGCTTCGCTGGTTCAGGGTTCCGATGTTGATGACGAGCGCATCGCAAATGGACGTAATATCCTCGACGTCGGCAGGTTCGTCGCTCATGATGGGGCTTCCGCCTACGGCGAGCACCGCATTAGCGCAGCTTTCCACCGTGACATAGTTCGTGATGCAGTGGACAAGCGGAGCGGTCGCACGCACCGAATCGCACGAGGCGGATATGATGTCGTTGATTTCAGACAGAGGCATTGCCATGTTTTCTCTCCCTTCGCTGGCATTACCCAAACAGGTTCATCGGGTCGGGGCGAATCAGCCCCCTCTCAGCCTGCTTAAGCAAGCTCCCCGCACACGCCGATTATAGCCTCAGACTCGCACCGTCACGAGAAAAGATCGCATCTGGTGCGTTCTCGACACGCAATCGGCGCATTGCACTCGCATAGCATACGCAACGAGGAGAGCGGCATGCTCGGAAGAACGACCATAAGCTCGCCTGAGCCGACACGTATACGTGCCGGCTTTCCGACGAATTCGTTGGAAAGCCCCAATGTCACATCATTGCTCAAAACGATATCCTCCACCTCGTACTTCAGCCCCGACTCCAGCACGCCCCGCGCGCAATCGCCCATGGAGAAGACCGACAGCACGCCTCGTTCGAATGCCGGCAACTCCAAGACGTTGAAGCCATGCGAAGAAAGAGGAACCATGACGCTCCCCTCCCCTATTGCAACGGCTTGCATCGCCCGTTTTGACGCTCCGACGAGAGCTTGGCATGTTGCGAGCGTGTGGTCGATTCTGCCACCGAGCGCGCCGTAGACTGCCACGCGACGATATCCCCTCAAACGAGCCCAGTCGAGCGCCAGCGCCGTGTCGCTGTCGTCTTTCATGGCGGGGTGGCATTCCACGGCAACGTCTTGGGGTACGTATCCCAAGGAATCGAAATCCCCCAGTGCGAAATCCGGTTCTATGCCCGCCCGCGCCAACGAGGCATAGCCCCCGTCGACCGCAACCGTGCAGCCGAACGTTTCACGCGAAAAATGGGCAGCGTCAAAAGAAGCCGCCCCGACCAAAGCGCATTCGAATTCGATTTCTCGAGTCATATTTCGACCTTTCTTTGCAAACGATGCTACAATAGCACGGCTATGCGGGCCGGACGGTCGCGTGAGATACGCTCTCATGAGGAAAGTCCGGGCTTCCAGAGGCAGGATGCCGGCTAACGGCCGGGCGGGGAAACCCGACGGAAAGTGCTGCAGAAAAGAAAACTCCCACTGGCGCGAATCGCGTTAAGGGAAAAGCTGAGAAGGTGCGGTAAGAGCGCACCAGCACGCTGGCAACAGCGTGGCTTGGTAAACCCCATCCGAAGCAAGGGCGAATAGGCATGCGACACGGCGCGCCTCTCCGTGCATGCGGGTAGCCTGCTCGAGACGTGCGGTAACGTACGCCCAAGATAAATGGCCGTCTTCGAAGACAGAACCCGGCTTACAGGCCCGCTACGGCAAAAGAAAAGCTCCCTCTCGGGAGCTTTCTTCTTTTTCGGCAAAACGACGATCGACGATTAGTCGATATCGCCCAAATCGAACGCATCGGAGGCGTCGCCGTAGCCACTCAGATCCTTTTCGACCACGGAAGGCTTCGGAGTTGCGGGAACAGTGACAGGCGTCGCGGGCGCAGCCGCCGCAGGAGCGGTATAGCTCGGGGCTACGGCACCAGTCACGCCTGCAGGAGCGGGCTTATGAACAGGAGCCTGCGTGGGGCTTGCAAAGCGAGCATGTGCACGCTTCTTTCCGTCCTTCTTGGCAAGCTCATCCTCGACGTCATCGAGCTTGGCATTGGCATCCTCGATGAACGCCTTGAGGGATTCGGCATACATCTCGCAGGTCTGTTTGTGAGACTGGTCGAGCTCCTCGATCGCCTCTTCAATCTTTTCTTTCTCGGCGTTGGCGCGATCGATGATGCCGGCGGCATCCGCCTCGGCGTCGGACTTGATGCGCTTTGCCTCGCTATTCGCCGCATCGATGACCTCTTTGGCGGAGCGCTGAGCGGTAACGAGCGCGTTCGCAATCGCGGACGCATCATTTTCCTGCTCGGCAAGCTTGCGCTCGAGTTCTGCGATGCGCTCGTCTTTCTCATCCGCCGAAAGCGGCTGAGAAGACTCGTCTTCTTGCTTCTCCTCAGGCTGAGCCATAGGGGGCTCGGCGAAAGCGGCGTCCATGTCCATCGGCTCTTCCTCGTAGGAAGCCTGCGCATGAAGCTGTGCGGTCAGCTCTTCGATTTCAGCATTCAACCCGTCGATTTCCGCAGCGACATGCTCGAGGAATACATCGACCTCGTCAACATCGTAGCCTTTGCGATCGACCGTGAAGCTCTGATTGTGGATTTCTTCGGAAGTGATGGCCATAACAGCTCCTTAACGCTTATTCAATGCCGATTCTTAAAGAATCATGACGATTAGACGTACAGCGAATTGTAATACAAGCAGGGCGAAAATCGGCGATATGTCGACCATCCCGCCGATTGGCGGAATGAATTTCCTGAACAGGTTCAAGAAAGGATCGCAGACCCTGCCGAGAACGGTATCGATATCAGCGATGATGCCGCTCTTCTGGGGAATCCATGACATAAGCACGTACACGAACAGAATCATCGTGTACACGTCAGCCAGAGAAACGATGAAATACTCGAGCATCTACATCAGTCCCTGATCGCGAAGACGCGACGTCTCGCCCTCGGTCAGGCCGGCGCCGCGAGTGATCGCGAACACGTGACCGGACACGCACTCGACACGCGCATCAAGCGCGCATGCAACGCCGAAGCTGAAATCCAGAATGCGCTTGCCCAGCTCTTCAGGGGTCGTGCGCAAAGAGAGCACCGCGACATCTCCCGATTTAAGGATTTTCGCAATGCGCTCAGCATCCGCATAGCTTTCAGGCTTGATAACCGTCAGAATGCGCGTGGCGCGCGCAACGACGCGAGGCTCAGAAGCAACCGCTGGCATGGAAGGCACGGAGGAGAGCTCCTGAGCAGCAAAGGCGCCTGTCTGAGCGGCAGGGCTTTCGGCGGAAACGGCAGGCGCGCTCCTGCGAATAACGCCCGTATCGGAGGGTGCATGCGTCGGGTCGAACAGTCCGTTCAAACCGGGAGAACGCTGCTCGTCGGTCTTAGGAGCAACGAAGTCGCAATGCTCCTGGGACGCCTCGTCCGCATGCTCATTCGGAGTATACTGCGTATGGGCGCGCACATCATCGGCCGTAACGAGCTTGGGCATCTGAGGAGCGAAAGACGCCGTCTTTGCAGCGCTCTGATTGGCTTCTTTGGCGTAATCAGCCGAATCGTCGAAAGCGTACTCTCCGAAGTCCTCCGTCTCAAAATCATCGTAGGAATTATCGCGCACGGAAGAGGACCCATGACGGGGTCGCGGAGTATCCTTGAATCCCAGGCGATCCTTCAAATCGTCGAATTTTGGAATCTTCAAATCCATCTGTGTTCCACCTTATCCGTCAAAGCGGGATTATCCCGCATAGTCGTCGCTAAAGATTGCACGTCCGACACGAACCATGGTAGCCCCTTCGGGAATGGCTTCGAGATAATCGTCGCTCATCCCCATTGAAAGTTCACGGAGAACCATATCCGTCATGCCGCTTGCGGCAAGTTTCGAATTCATCGTATCACGCAGGATGGCCAAATCGGCAAACGTAGCACGAGCACTTCGCAAATCCCCCCGAAGAGCCATGGTCATAAGCCCTCTGACACGCACATGCTTCAATCCGTGGCAGAACGCAAGCATCTCGAACAATGCATCAGGCTCGAGCCCCTGCTTGTTTTCCTCCCCGTCGTTAACTTCGATCAGAACGTCTTGTATGATGCCGGCCTTCGCGGCCAATGAATCGATTTTCTCGGCATGCTTTCGTTCGTACAGCGAATGGATCAAACATGCGCGTCCCACGACAGACGGCAGTTGACGAGATTGGATATTGCCGATGAAATGCCAACGCTCCCGTGGAAACGCCTCGAATTTCCGAACGAGCTCTGCAGGGCGGTTTTCTCCGAAATCGTGCACGCCGGCCGCAATAGCTTCTTCCACCGCATCAAGGTCCACCGTCTTGGAGACGGCGATGATGCAAACGTCTTTGCGATCACGACCGCACGCATCGCACGCTTGGGCGACCTTATGCTCAACGAGCCCATATCGCTGTTGCAACGACATACGCAATCACAGCCCTTCTTTTCCGTTGCCGCATCGAACGGCGAACGCGGCATGTCTGCCGCACCGTCCTCCGCTTGCCCGATACGAGAAATAGCGTTTCCCGCCGTCGCATACGGTACACACCCCGGCATCCGCAATTCGACGCTCGTCCACGCCGACCGAAATCAGCCCGGAACGCAGCGCTGCCGAAAGCGAAACATGGCAATCGTCCACCAAAACATGCGACCCGAATTCGTCCGAAAAACGGCGAGCAAGGTCTTCGCCTACCTCGAAATGGCACGCATGGATATGCGGACCGATATAGACGTTGAGGCAAGACGGCCCGATGCCATCCATCTCGCAGACGCGCTTTACGGCGGATTGGGCAATGCGCGCCATCACGCCCCTCCAACCCGCATGCACAACGGCGAAGGTACGCCGCGGAGAAACCACGATGACCGGCACGCAATCGGCGAAGCAGAGCATGGCTCCCACTTCGTCGCAGGACACGATCACCCCGTCGGCTCCGTTCTGCGCACGCAGGACGGCATGGGCGTAATCAGAACGGTTCTTGCATGCGACTATCGCATCTCCGTGAACCTGCTTCGGGACAATAACCGCATCTTCCCTCATACCGAAAGCGCAGAAGAGCTTTCGCCTGTTCAGCCCCACACATTCAGGGTCATCTTGAACATGATCGCCCAGATTGAGCGAATCATAAGGCGGCTCGCTTTCGCCCCCTGTACGCTGGGTGAAGCAGATACGCACGCCGAAATCCGCGTTCAGCGCATCATCGGTAAGAACGGCGCATGAAGAAAAGCGACCCTCGGCAAGCCGAGGATACGGCAAATCGAGGGTCGCTGAATCATGCGTTTTCACGCATTCGGTCATAAGCAATGCCTATCGGCTTAGCGACGACGAAGAAAATCGGGGATGTACTCTTCATCCGCGATGCGCGTGGAGGCAGCATTTGCCGACGTAGCAACCGGAGACGTAGGATGGCTCTGGTTGGAAGTGTACGTATCGCGCGCCGGCGCCGTAGAGGCGAAAAGATCGTTTCGAGCGTTATCGAAGTCCATGACGGCCTGCGTGGTGCGAGAGAAGCCCGTGGCGATGATGGTGATGCGCACCTGGTCGCCCAGACCTTCGTCGATAATCTGACCATAGATGATGTTGGCGTCTTCGTCGACAACAGCTTCCATGGCGCGAGCCGCTGCATCGACCTCGGCGAGCGTAAGGTCGGGACCGCCCGCAATGGAGAACAGAACGCGGCTTGCGCCCTGGATGGATGCTTCGAGCAAATTGGAGTTGATAGCCTGAGTCGCAGCATCGAGCGCGCGATTCTCGCCGGTGCCGTAGCCGATGCCCATCATTGCCGTACCCGCATCCTTCATGACGGTGCGGATATCGGCGAAGTCGAGGTTGATGAGGCCGGGAATGGTAATCAGGTCGGTAACGCCCTGAATGCCCTGACGCAGCGTATCGTCTGCGATACGGAACGCATCGAGCATGCTAGTTTTCTTGTCGACGATCTCGAGCAAGCGATCGTTCGGGATGACGATGAGCGTGTCGACCTTCATGGAAAGGAAGTCGATGCCCTGCTCTGCCTGGTTGCGACGGAGACGACCTTCGAAGCTGAAGGGCTTCGTGACGATGCCTACGGTAAGTGCGCCGATCTCTTCACGG
>USEQ01000068.1 GCA_900553655.1 uncultured Slackia sp.
GCTCATGAACCAAGCCGGGGTCACAAGCAGCTTCTCGCCGGCGCGAAGCGCAGCTCTGCTTAAAGAGCAGACCACCGGTGCACCCGCGGGCGCCATGGTGCTGCCCGACGGACGGGTGATAACGGGCAAAACATCTGACCTGCTCGGCGCCGCCTCTTCCTTGCTCATGAACGCCCTCAAGGCGGTCGCAGGCGTAGACGACGACCTGCTCATCATAAGCGACCAGGCCATCGAGCCGATCTGCCGCCTGAAGACCGACCGCCTGGCGAGCAAGAATCCTCGATTGCATTCCGACGAGACCCTGATCGCGCTTTCCATCAGCTCAGCGACCGACAAAATCGCGGCGAAAGTCATCGAGCACATGGGCGACCTGCGCGGATGCGACGCATTCTTCTCGGTTATCATCTCCTCGACCGACGAGCGCCTATACCGCAAGCTTGGCATCAACGTATGCTGCGAGCCCAAGTTCGAACAGCACAGCTATTATCACAAGTAGAAATCGGCGAACGCCTGCCGAAAAACAGCAAAAGGCCCGTATGCAGTTCGCGGATTGCATACGGGCCTTTATCGTGCATGCTTTGACGAAGCCCCATCTCAAGTTGCGCACGATTTGTATCGTATTAAAAAGAAGGAACCCTTGTATCGTTCGAGTTAATCAGCGTTCTGAATGCATCCGGGCGTTTTCCTTAAAAGCAAACAGCCTCTTCACCATCCCTTGTAGCGAAAGGTGTCACAAACCGCCCGAAATTTGAGTTTTTCGCCCATGAAATCACGCGAGGTTCGCCATGCTTCGAGACGCATAGGCATCACCGACCCGAAGGTCGACGCGTCGCAAGCGGGAGAACCGGCAGACCTCGGCGATGCTAGGAACGTTGATCGGCGAAAAACGTGTGCGCCACAGCGCTATAGAAGCCCTCGTTCTTGTAACGCAGAAGGATCGTGGGGTTGTTTGACTTGCGAACCAGAATGCGGTCAATAGGCTCTTCAAGCGTAATGAACTCGCCGTCCACGAAGTAGCTCGCCTCGCGGCTTTCCGGATTGCGGGACAGGTCAATCTCCACGATATCGCTCGGGTCGGTCACGATGGAGCGGGACAGCAGTGTATGGGGAGCCAGAGGAACCACGACAAGACCTTTGAAATCGGGGGCGACAAGCGGGCCTCCTGCGGAAAGGGCATATGCCGTCGACCCTGTTGCCGAAGCGACGACAAGGCCGTCTCCTCGCATATCCACCAGGTGGTTGCCCGAGATATCCACACCGAAATCGATGATGCGGCCCAAAGTTCCGCGCGTAACGGAGAATTCATTCAAAGCGAAGCGGCTTGCGACCACTTCTCCGTGAGCGATAAGGTCGATATGCAGGCTTGCACGCTCCTCCCTGACAACATCGCCCGCCAACGCCGCGGCGACGATAGCCACAACGCCGTCTTCGGAGGAATTGACCAAAAAGCCCAAGTGCCCAAAGTTAATACCGAGAATGGGCACCCGCGTCTTGCCAACGAGACGCGCCGTACGAAGCATGGTTCCGTCTCCGCCGAGGGAGACCACCATATCAAACGACGAAACGTCCACATGCGAGCATGTGTCTTTCACCGATTCGATAGACAAAGGGATAGAGTCGAGTTCCTGATGAGCAACTCCCTGCGAATCGAGGTAAGCCGCCAAAAGCATAGATGCATCAAGAGCGGCCGCATTGGAGTTATTGCGAATAATCAGGATGTTCATAGTGCCTCGTTTCAAACGCTAGACGCGAAAAGGTATGATTGATGCCAACTTTTGCATTATACCCAAACTCGAAAGCGTAGTATGAACGCCACGCATATTTCCACATCAGAAGACGAGTCGATTTCTCCTTCGGAGGCTACGGCGCAAACGCCGACAAGCGTCGGATCATCCGCCGCCCTTATCAGCTTTTTCGTCATCATCTCGCGTATCACCGGCTTCATGCGCACCTGGGCCATGGCATTCGCCCTTGGGTCAACGATGCTCGCCAGCTCGTACCAGGTGGCAAACAACCTGCCAAACATGCTCTATGAGCTCGTTATGGGCGGCATGCTTGTGACCGCGTTCCTTCCTGTCTATATGTCAGTAAAAGCAAAACTCGGCGACCGCGGGGGGAACGAGTACGCCAGCAACATCATGAGCATCGCTTTCATCGTGCTTGGAGCCGTGGCGCTTGTCTGCACGGTTTTCGCTCCCGCCCTCATCTTCACGCAAAGCTTCATGAACGACCAGAGCACCATGGACGACGCCGTTTTCTTTTTCCGGTTCTTCGCAATTCAAATCGTCTTCTACGGGCTCTCATCGATTGTCAGCGGCCTGCTCAACGCCTCTCGAGACTATCTCTGGAGTAGCGCGGCTCCCATATTCAACAATATCATCGTGACCGCGACGTTCGTCCTCTACGCCTTCGTCGCACCGCATGACAGCGAGCTTGCGAAATTAATCATCGCCGTCGGCAACCCCCTCGGAGTTTTCGTCCAGATGGCGATACAGCTTCCAGCCCTGAAGCGAAACGGGATAAAACTGCGCCTTCGCGTTGACCTTCGCGACCCCGCCTTGAAAGAAACACTTGCCATAGGCGTTCCAGCCGTTCTCGTCATGTGCGCAGGACTCGTAGTGGTTTCGATTCAGAATGCAGCCGCTTACGGCGCTCTCGACAACGGACCGTCGATCATCGCCTACGCACGCCTGTGGTTCACCCTTCCCTATGCATTTCTCACCGTGCCCATCACGACCGCCATGTTCACCGAAATATCCGAGATGCACGCCAATGGCAACATGAGAGGATTTAGGCACGGCATCATCTCGGGAACGAACCAAATTGTCTTTTTCATGGTTCCTTTCGCGCTGTATCTCGTCGTCTTCGCCGAGCCTCTCGTAACGCTCTACCATATCGGTGCTTTCACCGAGGACAACATATCGCAAATCGCCCTTTATCTGGCCGCGCTCGCGCTTTCGCTGCCATTTTATGGAATCAACACGTATCTCCAAAAAGTGTTTTCCGCTATGCGTATCATGGGCCGCTATGCCGTGATGATGGTAGCTTGCATAGCCTTCCAAATCGGCTTCATTGCGGTCTTCGCCACGGGAATAGGCGGGCCTCTTAATATCGGCATGCCGGCAATCGCTTTGAGCGAAACAGCGTACTATCTTGCCCTGGACATAGTCTGCTTTGTCTATCTCCGCAAAAGGACGGGTGCGCTCGGACTGAAAAGCACCGTTGTCTCGTTCTTAAGATCCTTCCTTCTTGGTCTTCTCGGTGCATCTGCCGGAGCGCTCGCCATCACGGGGCTCTCGGCTACTATCTCCCCTCTGAACGGATCAATACCCAATGCCTTGATATGCATTGTCTGCGGTGGACTGCTTGCGCTCGCCATAACGTTTGGCCTCGCCATCAAGCTGAAGCTTAGCGAAGCGTCCATGGTTTCCTCTCTTATCGAGAAGGTTGCTCGACGATTCAAACGAAAAACCGCGGAGCTTCCTGCCGGCGGGGACGAAGCTGTCCCTGATTCGACTCCTGAAAACGCCGGTGCATATGACGCCGCTCGATATTCTGGCGCATCTTTCGAGCAAAACGACAGCGTCGCGATGCGCCGCAGAGCCGAAGCCTCTGCTGAAGATCTCGGCCCCGAAGCCATGCTCCCCCTCGGAAAGCATGCGGCACGAGCGCGAGATGCGCACGATGCATCGCCTTCTGAGCGAGGGCGCCACGCCGCCACGCACGACAGCGTACAGACTCCTGACGCTGCGCCCTCGCGCAAGAGAGGAAGACATGCCTCCCCTGCCGGCGTGCGTGGGCTTCATGCGTCCGCCAAGACTCCAAGCCCGTCCCCTACTGAAGCGGAATTCGGCCGCCACGCCTCATCGCCCGTTGAAACGCGCGAAAACAGCTCTGTCGTCAAAGGCTCGAGGCATGCGGTAGGCGAAGCCTCTCGACACACGCGCCCTCTCGGCAACCCGAAGCACGCCCGGGCCGCCAAAAACGACACAGGACGAAAAAACGGCCCTCGTCACGCGAAATAGCCTTTTCAATCTAGGTCCCTGATATGTTTCCGTGCATCAAGAAAACCCTGCTCTCTTTCAGAGAACAGGGTTTTCTTTCAGCAGAATTCGCTCTTGTGTCCATTCGTGCCTTCAGAGCTGCATGAAGCGCATCCGGTATGCGAGCTACTTTCCTACAGGACGCTTGAAGTTAGGCTCGGTCGTAAGAACAACGGGGCCCTCCTCGGTGATTGCCACCGTTTTCTCAAAATGAGCGCTCGGTTTGCCATCGCGCGTGCACACGAGCCATCCATCGGGCATCTGACGGGTCTTATGCGTACCCATATTGATCATGGGCTCAATTGCCAAAACCATTCCAGGCTCGAGAAGAATACCGTGATGACGGCGGCCGTAATTGGGAACGTTCGGATCCTCGTGCATATTGCGCCCAATGCCATGGCCGACGTATTCGCGTACCACGCCGTACCCTTCAGCTTCAGCAATGGACTGTACCGCAAATCCGATATCGCCGAGATGATTTCCGGGTCGAGCCGCGTCGAGTCCCGCCCACATGCACTTTTCGGTGACATCGAGCAGCTTCTTCACCTCAGGAGAAACATTGCCCACCGGGAAGGTCCAGGCATTATCCCCCACCCAACCATTAACCGTAGCTCCGGTGTCAATGGAGATGATATCGCCTTCTTTCAGAATGACATCCGCCGCAGGAATGCCGTGGACGATTTGGTCGTTAACCGAAGCGCAGATGCTCCCAGGAAACCCACCGTAGCCCTTGAACGCAGGAATACCACCTTCCAGGCGAATAAGGGTTTCAGCCAGACGATCGAGCTCAAGCGTAGAGATGCCCGGCTCCACACGAGCTCCCACTTCCCGTAAAACCTTCGCGGAAATGCGACCCGCTTCTTTCATCGCCTCAATTTCAGCAGGACTTTTCTTGATAATCATGTGCGCTCTCTTTCATATGCAGCTTCTTGGTAACTCGGCTATTCTAACATAGGCGATTCTTCCATTGTGAACCGTAGGAAACGTTCAAAGAAGAGGGTTGATTCGAGAATGAAAGGCCCCGAGGCTTTAATCTTGGCCACATCCTCTAAGCCACGTCAGCCGTCTGCAGGCCGTATATCGCCGCCTGGAAACGATATTCCTTCAAAAATGAAAAAGGACCCGCAAGCGGGTCCTTTCCATGTAAGGTAACGTGTCGCTATTCAGCAGAAGCGAAATTGCGGGACACGGAAGAGTCGACGGCAATGCCAGGACCCATGGTGGAAGAGACGGTGATGGACTTGAGATACTTGCCCTTTGCCGCAGAAGGCTTCATACGAACGATTTCGTCGTAGACAGCACCGTAGTTTTCAGCAAGCTTCTCAGCTTCAAAGCTGACCTTGCCGATGATGACATGAGCAATGCCGTAACGGTCAGCGCGATACTCAACCTTGCCACCCTTGAGCTCGTTGATAGCCTTGGTGACATCGGGAGTAACGGTGCCGAGCTTGGGGTTCGGCATAAGACCGCGGGGGCCGAGGATTTTACCAAGACGGCCGACCTTGCCCATCATGTCAGGGGTAGCGACGGTAGCATCGAAGTCGATGTTGCCAGCCTGGATTTCCGCAACCAGGTCGTCGGAACCGACAATTTCTGCACCAGCTTCTTTGGCGGCCTCGGCAGCAGCGCCTTCGGCGAAAACAGCAACACGAACTTCCTTGCCGGAACCGTTCGGCAGGGAGACCATGCCGCGAAGCTGCTGGTCTGCCTGACGGGTGTCGATGCCGAGGCGGAAGTGGACTTCGACGGTCTCGTCGAACTTAGCGGAAGAAACTTCCTTGACGAGGGACAGAGCCTCGAAGGGAGCATAGAACTTGCCTGCTTCGATTTTCTCAGCAGCAAGCTTCTGGTTCTTCGTGAGTTTCATGTAATAATCCTTTCGTGGTAATTGCGGGTAGCAGGAAAGCCACCCTTCCACTGACTACGCTATTCTTTGCCAGCGAGCATGGCGGCGAGCTTCTTAGAAGGCACATAGGTCTTCTTCATCTCGCGACCCTCGATACGCACGCCCATGGAGCGAGCGGTGCCAGCGACAATCTCCATAGCAGCGTCGATGTCGTTAGCATTAAGATCGGGGAGCTTAATCTCGGCGATCTCGCGAAGCTGGTCGAGGGACAGGGTTCCAACAGCCTTGAGCTGCGGAATGCCGGATCCGCTCTTGATGCCCAGCTTCTCCTTGATCAGCACGGCCGCCGGAGGAGTCTTGCACACGAAGGTGAAGCTCTTGTCCTCGTAAACCGTGATCTCAACGGGGATGATGGTGCCGGACTGGTCCTGCGTAGCGGCGTTGAACGCCTGGCAGAACTGCATGATGTTAACGCCCTGCGCACCGAGTGCGGGACCTACCGGAGGAGCCGGATTGGCAGCACCAGCAGGAATCTGCAGCTTGATAAAGCCTGCAACTTTCTTCTCAGCCATCTCTGTTTCCTTACCTTACTAATCGTATTGCTACAACGGCCAACCATGCGCGAGAAGCCCTGTCCACCCAGGCACGCAGGAGCCGAGAATACTCACCTAGATCTTGGCCACTTGATCGAAAGAAAGCTCGACCGGCGTTTCTCGACCGAAAATCGAGACCATGACCTTGACTTTGCCGGTCTCGACGGAGACCTCGGAAATGGTGCCGTCGAAATCAGCGAGAGGACCGTTCGTAACCTTGACCGACTGCCCCACTTCAAACGAAGAGGTGGTCTTCTTCGGAGCGGAGGTCGAGGTGCGCTTCATGATTTTATTGAACTCATCGCGAGTCAACGGAGCGGGATTACCCTGGCTCCCAACAAAGCCCGTCACGCCCGGAGTATTGCGGACGGCAGCCCAGCTGCGATCGTCCATCTCCATACGAACCAAAACGTAGCCCGGGAATACTTTCTTTTCATTCTCTACGCGACGACCGCTTTCTTTAATTTCGGT
>USEQ01000069.1 GCA_900553655.1 uncultured Slackia sp.
GTAAGCAGAACGCTCACGCGCGTATCGGATCCCTTGTAAGGAGCCTTCACGGACGATTCGAACCGAGACGGAGCAAGGGACATGAACTCGTCGCCGAAGACGTGCTTCTGCTCGAAAATGCGGTCGACAAACGCAAGAACGTCCCTATGGCTTCTGAAATTGTCGGGAAGCTCTATCAGGCCTTCGGGGTTCGCTATGCGAATTCGTTCCAGATGGCGCTTGTAAACCTCGACATCGGCGCCGCGGAAACGATAGATGCTCTGCTGTGCATCCCCCACCGTGCAAAGACGGCAGCCGCCCTCGCCCGCCATACGCGAGATCATGTCCACTTGAAGCTGGTCGGTATCCTGGAATTCATCGACCATGACAAGCTTGAATTTATGGGCGAATTCGGCAGCGATACCTTCATGCTCGCAAAGCGCACGTGCCGCCTGGATAAGCAAATCGTCGTTGTCAAGCACGCCTCGTTCGCGCTTGGCGCGCCTGTAGACGCTGAAAGCCGAACGGGCAACACCGAGCACATCGTCGAGCAAAGGCTCGGCCAGAAGACAGCGCGCCTCTTGGACAATCTCCGCGCAGCGGGCCTGGAGTTCGGCGGCTACGGCCTTATACTCCTTCGACCCGAACCTGCCCGAGGGCCACGGACAGGCGGCGCACAGCGAGAGCAAACCCTTCGCATCGTGCGCGCGACCCGCCAGGTACGCATCGACCGTTTGCTTGTACTCATCCGCCTGCAGAAGCCACGTATCGCGCGACGCGCTCGCCTTCTGAGACAATGCGGCTTCGTGCGCCTCCTCGATCGTCTCGGCCAGCAAGCGAGCGAGCGTCGAGGCGTCGCGAGCCCGAGGCGGAACGCACAGGCAGTCGCACCCGATGGGGCTGCTTGACGCTACGCGAAGCAGGTCAAGAAGCATATCCTCGACCGACCCCGACCCGAACCCGCCTGATGAACGGGCGGGAAATTCCGAGAACAAGGCGTCAAGACCTTCGGGTGCAACGAATTCGTTGGCGCCATCGAGAACCTCGGCAACCGAAGCGCGCATAAGCTCGTCGGCGCGAGCCGGGTCGAGCACGGAAAACGAAGGGTCTATCCCGAGTTCGACCGCATGCATGCGCAGGATGCGCGAGCACATGCCGTGAATCGTGGAGATCCATGCGTCATCGACCTTCAACGCCTCCTCGGCCATGCCTTCCGCACGCAAGGTGCTCTTCACGCGCGATTTGATTTCTCCTGCGGCCTTTTCCGTGAACGTGATGGCCATGACCTGCTCTATGCCGTCGAGAAACGCGCCGCCATCCGGAGCCGAGCCCTCCATGAGAGCCCAGGCGATACGCTGCGTGAGGGTGAACGTCTTTCCGCTGCCTGCGCCCGCGGAAACCACCAAGGGCTTGTCGAGCGTCGTGATGCACGCGAGCTGACCAGGCTTGAATCGGCTGAAGTCCATGACGAACTACCCCTTCCTTTTCGGACATGAGATCTCCGGGCAATACGCGCACGCCTTCGGAGAAGAAGGGCAAGCCTCGATGCACCCTTCCATCAACCGGTCGAGCGATGCGGCGATGCGCTCTTCCGTCGCATCAAGCAGCGAAGAAAATTCGTCACCGAAATCTCCGCGGTACACGCACGTCTGCGCGCGAAGACCGGAGACTTCCGCGGGTTCGATGCTGCAATCCAAAGCGCCCGATACCTTGGGCGAACGCCCGTAACAAACATAGAGCGCGCCCACGACCTCGAGTCCGAGCATGCGACGCAAAGCCTGGGCGTACACGAGCGCCTGGACCTTGCCTTCCTGCAATGATCCGCCTTTCTTCTGCGGCTCGTAAAGGTCGTAGTCCGACGACAGCGAGCTTTTATAGTCTATGATGACGGCCCTTCCGCGATCGTCCACGTCAATGCGGTCGATCTTGCCCATGACGTGATACCCCGCATACTCCACCGCATTCGCTGCGGGAATCTCAAATTCGAACGCATACGGAGAAAACGACGGCAGCAGAAGCGCTTCCCGATCGAGAAAAGAAACCAGCTTGCTTCCGAGCTCTTCAAGCTCCCTCCGCTCGAAGGCGTCCACGGGAACCAGTCGATTGCTCGAAGGCTTCATGGCATATTGCTCCTCGGCATGCTTTGCGATGACGTCTTCCATGATTTCTCGGCCCTGATCGAGCGAATCGGGCGTCACCTTCGGCGCGACCTCGGATTGAAACCTCCTATAGAAGGCCTCGAAGACATTATGGGAGAAATCCCCCATCTGCACGGCCCCGAAGCCTTCGTCAAGCTCATCGAGACGAAGCCGACGCAAAGCAAACCATTTTTGCGGGCACTCGAGGTAGCTCTCGATCTGCGATGCAGAAAAACACGGATCGAAGACAACCTTGCCTCCCTTCGCCTCGCGCGGCAGCATGATCAACGACTTGGAAAGATCCGATTCGATTCTATCGAGCCGAGTTTTCTCGACCTTCGCCGAAAGAGGCTGTGCATCATGGCTCACGGAGGCGTTTTCATACAGCTTCTCTTCGCCGCGGTCTATGACCGACTCCAAGAAACACGAAGGAAGCGCATATTTGTTATCCACCTCTGCGGCATCCGTCGGATCGAGACGGTAGCAGTCAATGAACTCCTCCACCACTGCCGCGGGATATGTGGGATCGGCCGATTCGTTATCCAAACGCCGCTCCACGACGAAGCGTCCGCGCGCACGGCGCGACGCCTCGACGAACGCCTGACGCACGCTATCCATCGCGTGACGTTCTCGCGCGATTCCGAGCTCACGAGCGAATGAAAGCGCGGCGTTGTCGGTCTGCCTTGCAGGAAACGACACGTTGTCCATATCGCACATGACAACCGTCCGCCACCCATCATCATCGAGCGTTTCTACATGGAAAGGCTCGCATATGCACACGTCGGCCGCGTCCGTTTCGCAATTCGTTCGGGAAACGTTCACCGCAGCATGCTCGAGCACGCAGCGCACCGTGCGACTTTCGGCCCCGACCATACGGGCCGAAGCCATCGCATCGCGCAGCACACGCACGGCTTCGAGCTGCTCGGCGCTGTAAGACTCGCCTTCTTGCATGGCGCGAGCGAAGTCGGAAAAATAATCGAGCAGGGCATCGGCATCGACCGAGGCCGCAAGCTCTTCGAAAAACTCGAAGGAGCGAGACAGGGAGCGCAAACGCTCGAGGCATTCTTCCTTCTGCATAAGCCTATCTCGACGAACGAAGACGTCGAAGGCATAAGCGCGAGAAGACGAAACGCCCGAAAAAGGATTGAGAAGGAAATCCGAGCATGCCCGGGAGTCAAACGATTCGGCCTCGGCCATCGCGCTGACCGCTAAAAAAGCCCTGCCGAAATCGGTTTGCTTCCAAAGACGACGAGCATGCACCTGGCATGAGATGCCCCGACGAGAAAGAGCCGGGGAAATCGACCCGTAAAGATCGAAAGGGCGTTTCGCCGTTACAAGCACGCGTCCATCGCAAGCAAAGCTCTCGATGGCGTCCGCCAGGAGAAGCGGCTCCGCATAACGACCCGAGGGAAAAGCGAATCGAACGGACACGCTCTCTTCAACGCGATCGATAGACGGCGACTCCCGTCGGTACGCAACCGATTCGCCGAAGAATGCCGCGAACAGCCGCTTCTGCGCAGCGCTTGGTTCGATACCGTAGACGCACGCTTCGTCGCCCGTGTTTGCAAGCTCTTCTTGCACGGACAAAAGAGCGCACGCTCGGCCAGGGTCGACCAACCCCGCACGCGCCAGCACCGCCTCGTACGCACGCAACGCTTCAACAAGGCCCTCTCGATGCCCTTCGACGCAAGCAGACCCGCGAAGAACCTCGTCGAATTCGACGGAGCCGAGCACTTCGTCGGCAAGCTCGACAAGAAGGGAGGCCATGCCCCAGGTTGGAGAGAGCTTCGCGTCGTCGCAGGTCTCAAGAACCGCGAGGAATGCGATCAAACGCTGCGTTTTCGACGCAAGAGACCTTCCATCTCCCCAAAGCACCCATTGGCCTTCTATCCACGATCCGATTCCTTCCGCCTTTGCGCCAAAGGCCCATTCGGGATCGGACGCATGCGCTTTCCTGAAAGCCAATGCCTGGGCATATCGCGGAAATAACGCTACCCGCACCGCGACTCCTTTCTGCACGACGGCTTTATCGCATTTCGCTTAGCAAACAAATCATCCGGCGTTGAAAACGCCCCTTCATAGGAAAAGGCCGCCCGTAGGCGGCCGGCTTTTTCCGTGTATGCCAAAAAGCTTACGCAGGAACGACCTTGGTCACTCCGGGAACATGCTCTTTGAGGATGCGCTCAACGCCGTTCGCAAGCGTCATCTGGCTCATCGGGCAGCCCTTGCAAGCGCCCTGAAGCTCTACGACGACCACGCCGTCTTCCTGGACGTCAACCAGAGCGACGTCGCCGCCGTCCGCCTGAAGGCTCGGACGAATAAGGTCGAGCACACGGCTCACTTGCTCTTTATCGATAGCCATAGTGGCCTCCTTTGCATCGATAGATATTTTCCTGAGAATTGTATCGCAACCGAAGGGACCGCCCAAGCAGGAAAGCCCTCGGGATAATATCCCCACGAAGATGCGACGCGCCGCCCAAGAGGACGGCGCGATACGGCATGCGGCTTAGAGTTCCTTGACCCAGAGTCCATGCAGATTGCAGTACTCATAGACCTTGAGTGCCTTGGCGCCTTCGGCAAGCACGAAGTTTGCCTTGGGTTCGTCCTCAGCGGTGAGCTGGGCGACCTGGTAGCCCTTATCGGTCACAAGGACGACGAACTGGATGAGGTGCTCCTCGGTCATGGGATGCTCGACCTCGCCGACGACGACATGCACATTAGCACCTTCGACGGTAACGGCAGGAACATGCTTCTCAAGCGCTGCATCGACAGCACCTGCGGTCAACTCGACCATCTTCTCGCCGCAGCACATCATGGGAACGCCTGCGTCAACGACCTTGATGGCGATGTTGCCGCAGTGCTCGCACTTGAAGAATTTGATATCCATTATTGCCCCCTTTGTAGCAATCTTTTTTGTTTCCTGAAATGCTACTATTTTTATTCCATTTCAGGAAGACCCTTTTGCGGTAGCTTCATTGTAACCGCATAAACCAACAAAGCGATACCAGCGACGATAAGAGGCACCGAAAGAACCTGGCCCATGGTAAGCCAACCTCCCCACAGGTATCCGATCTGGACATCGGGTTCGCGGACAAACTCGATGAGGAAGCGGAAAATGCCGTACATAACGAGAAATAACCCGATAAACGTACCGCGAGGACGAGACGGATTCTTGCGAGACAGAGCAAAGAGGACGCAGAAGATAACAACGCCTTCGAGCAAAGCCTCATAGAGCTGGGACGGATGCCGAGGCATGGTGCCTGCCGCGCCACCGAACACGACGCCCCACGGCAAATCCGTCGGAGCGCCCCACAGCTCTCCGTTGACGAAATTCGCGCAACGGCCGAAGAACAGACCGATGGCCGCCCCTACCGCTCCCATGTCGGCAAGCGTCAAAAACGGTATATGCGTGATGCGCGAGGCAATATACCCGCCTACGAGCACACCTACCAAGCCTCCGTGAAAGCTCATGCCGCCTTCATTAAATGCAAGTATCTTCTCCGGATGCTGCAGGTAATACCCGTCTCCGTAGAAAAGGACGTACCCGGCCCTGCCTCCGATGATCACGCCCAAGACCACGCTGAACACTATCACGAAAAACGCGTCTTCGTTGATGCGCACGCGCCAACGTTTGGAGAGGCTTCCCAAGATGAGGAACGCGCATATGAAACCGGCCACGTAGGCAAGGCCGTACCAGCGAATCTGGAGGGGGCCGATTTGCACGGCAATCGGGTCAAGCATCTGATACAGGTTGTCGAGCATCTTTTTTCCTTACATCCTCTGAACCAAGCAGGCCGCGTGTCAAACGCGGCCTGCCCCGAAATAAAGCCGTCCTACGAATTCGCCGTTGAGGCTGCCGACCCCTTGGCGTCGAGGATATTTTGCCAATCCTTGCCCATGACAACCAGAATGTCGGTCTCAAACGAATAGTTGATCGCGTCATAAACGGCACGACCCGTCCCAAGGGTTGCGACAAGCGCTTCGGCTTTCGCTTCGTCATCTTCCTTCTGATAAACGACAAGCGTACTATCATAGACCGCCTGGGCCGCATTGCCGACTTCCGTGACGTTGAATCCGGCGTTTTTCAAAAGTTCAGAAGCATCCAGAGCGGCACCCTCAACGCCGCCGCCGTTGTTGACCGTGATAGAGAACGAAGCAGGGTCGACGGAGCTGAGGAGGTCTTGTTTATCCTGCTGCAACGCCTCACCCTGCTGCATGCGCTCCATCATCGCGCTCCATTCATCGGCGATGGGAACCTGGTAGCTAACACCGTTGACCTCGGATGCGTACGTGGGCATGGTGCCGACCATGATGGAGCCCGGCGCGATATCGCGCAGCGACGAGAGGAACGCGAACGCACCTTTTAGATCGAAGTCGGACTGAACCCAGCCTGCATATTCGTCCATGTTCATATAGAAAGACATCTTGCCCATGCCGACAAAGCGCTCGAAAAGCGCCTGCGCCACAAGAGCGTCGTTCGCGCCTCGCTGCTGCTCGGCGAGAGAGACGAAATCATTCGCGCGGCAGAAATACAACGCCTGTTCGCCGTTCAAAAGCTGAGGACCCGAAGCAATGGCAGAAGACCCAGCATCGGGGTCGTTCACGATTTCGGGGACATCGACCTGTATGCCCCCGAGAGCGTTGACAAGCGAAACGAAGCCAGATGCGTCTGTCTTCACGTAGTGGGAAACCTGGACGTCTGAGAGTTCTTCGACGGCCTTGACCACTTCGGCATCGCCGCCTACAGATTGCGCGTCGCCGAGACGATGCGTCGCGCCGTCCG
>USEQ01000070.1 GCA_900553655.1 uncultured Slackia sp.
TCCTTGAAAAGGGAGCTTGCCTTTTGCCAAGGAGCCGAAGTGGCTATGTCGTAGTCGTTCGCCTTGGTTCCCATGAACGCATCGCGGACGCACCCTCCGACGAGCCAGGCGCTGTAGCCAGCCCCCTCTAGCTTGTTCAGGACGTAGAGCGCGCGCGTGTCAATCGGTATGTCGGGAAAAGAATCCATGATTGAAATGGTAGTGGAAAACGCGGTGAAAAACAGCAGGGAATTGTCGTCAGATAAGGAAGGGGAGCTGCCGCCGCGTTCGTTCGCCCATTCTCTCCGATGCGGCTGTCGTGTCGGAGAGGACGGCTTTTGTTGCGCACCTACAAAACATACACGCCCGACGTACGGGGGCGTCGGTCTCTCGATGGCCGATGGAAACTCCTTTTGCGGCATGGTCGCGCTGCTTTCGGCGAAGAGCACTCCCTTGCGAGGCCTGCCGGCCATTGCTGTTCGCGAGTGCGTCGAGGTGTGGAACTGAGCGTGGTTGGAAGGAGCGCACCCATGAAAAGTTTTCTTGCGAATTCGGCATGCAACGGACGTCCTCCGAAGAATTTGCGTGCGAGGAAATATCGCTCTCGTCCGAAATTGGTGCAGAGGATGATGTCTGAGCGCGATGTGGCCCGCTTTCTTGTCGCTCCGCAGGGTTATGGGAAGACCATGCTGGCGCTCGAGTACGCAAGCGTGGTCTCGAATTTCGCAAATACATTTTGGGTCAATTGCCAAAGTCCGTGTTTTCTGCGCGACCTTGATGGCGGCGTCGTCGCATCGACGCTTTCGCTTCTTGGAGGCAGAGGCTCTCTTGCGATTTTCGAGGACGTGCCGTTTCTCGGTGATGGGAGGGCGGAGACGTTTTCGCGCGATATCGATACGTTGCTTTCCGACGGATGGGAGGTCGTTGTCACGGCTACCCCGGTCGCCGATTCCTTGGGCGATCTTCAGAAGGACCGGATATGCATCGCCTCGAAAGACCTGCTGATCGATGCTGACGAAATCGATTCTGCGGGAAGTGCCGGATTTGGGGACTGCGACAGAATCGCGTCATTTGTGTGGGGAACCGACCGAGACGCCGATGCGCTACTTCAAGGGCTAAAGACGGCGGGGGCTCCTGCTGAGCTGACCCTCGTCGAATTCGTCATGCTCGTTTTGGGCGAAGGGTCCATAGAAGAGGTGTTTTCTATCGTGAAGGGGATGAGGAAAGATACGCTCCGTCTTCTTGAGGAGTGCTACCCCCATCTGGGGATCGACCTAATCGAGGAGCGGTTCAAGGCGCGTAGTATGCCGTTAGGCAAGATAGCCAAAGCGTGCCACGCTTCGATCGGGCGAACCGTGGAGGGCGCCACCGCTTCGAACAGAGACGCGCTTGTCAGCCGTCTGGCCGATCTTTTGGTGCGCCATGGGATGTGGCAAAGATCGTGCGATCTTATGGCGACCCTCTGTTCGAGGAAGAAGAGGGCACCATGGATAGAAAACGTGCAGGACGATTTCGTCCGTGCCGGATTCCCCGCCTGCATCCAGGAGCTGTTCGAGTCGTCCGGTCTCGACGGCGCTTCTTTGTCGAGCGGCATGGCCCTTGCGGCGGCGCGGCGGCTTCATCTTCTTCAAGACAGCGCGAAGTCCGCGTATTTTGCGGCGCGTGTGCTCGATAGGCCGGATGCCGCCACGTGCCAGCGAATCGAGGCGGCTCTTCTTGTGGACGAGTGTGCAGAAGGCAAACAACGCCGCACGGCGCAATTGGTGCTCGAGGGGGATGCACGCTCCGGAGTTGCTGCCCAGGATTCAGGGCTGTATTGCGCGGCTCGGGCTCGGCTGCTTGAAGAAAAGGACCTCGAGGGAGCCCTCGGCGCGCTCGAAAGCTGTAGCGGCGAATCGCTGCAGCAGCAGCCTGTGCTGCTTGAGGTGGCCCGTGCGGCAAGGCTTGCAAGAGACGTCGAATCGGGTCGGAAGCGGGAGCGCGACCCCAAGGCGCTGCATCGCCGCGCGAACGCTTTGGTCGCTCGTGCAATTGCTCTGTGCGAGAAGAAAAGCGAGCCGACGGTGTACGAAGCGCTGCTGCACGAGGCCGTCGGCTTTGAGGCTGTGAGCAATGCGAATCTCTCGCGTCGGAGAAAGGTCGAACGCATACTCTCCGGTCTCAACGCGCAGCGTGAGGAGGCGAGGGCGAAGCGCGTGCTTTCCGACCTTCCTCCCAATGTCGTTCCCCTCAGGGCCGCAAGCGCCCAAATTCCCCTTCTGCATGTGCGTCTTTTTGGCGGCATGGAGGTCCGTATGGGAGGAGAGGTCGTCGATGAGAAGGCCTTCCAGAAGCACAAGGCCACGACGCTGCTTGCCATTCTGGTCTTGCACAGGGGCAAGGAGGTTCCGCGAAGCGAGCTGCTCGACGTGCTTTGGCCCGACACGTCGAGCGAAAAGTCCGTCAACAGCTTCTATTCGCTCTGGTCTCTTCTGCGTCGTGCGCTTGTGGACGAGCGGGGGACATGCCCGTACTTGGCGAAGCATCAGAAGAGCTACATGGTCGATGCCCATTTCGTGAAAAGCGACGTGGAAGAGTTCGAGTCTATCTGCCGTATGCTTACTTTTGAGGAGCCGGAGGCCGAGACGTGGATGGAGGCGTTTGCGCGCCTTGAGGAAGATTTTGCGTGCGGTTTGCTGCCCTCCGAGTCCTCGAACGCCTACATCGCTCGGCTTCGGGAGCGCTTCAAAACCCGGCTTGCCGACGTCTACGTCACTGCGGCGGACAGGCTGTGCGACGTGGACGAACCGAGGGCCGCGTTGTGGTTCGCCCAAGCGGCGCTCGATCGTTTCGAAAAGAGGGAAGATGCGTTCTGCGCCCTCATGCGGGCCCAGATGTCGACGGGCCAGCGAAGCCTTGCGATGGATACGTTTTTCGAATGCAAGCGATTCATGAAAGAAGATCTGGGGATGGATCCTTCTGAGCGCATCATGCGACTTCATCGGCGCCTACTTGATGAAGCGAATGGGGGTTCTTTGGTCTCGGCCTAGGAGGGGATGAAGCGCAGCGCATCTATGGTAAAGTAGCGCAGTCAATTCGAATCAATATCACTATGTGGCAAAGCGTCGTTCGCCTAGGCGTTCGGCGGGACGAAGAGGTGTCATGGGATTCCTATCGAAGCTTCTCACCTTTGGCGAGGGCAAGCAGATGAAGGGCTATCAAGCCCTTGTCGAGAAAATCAATGCGCTAGAACCCGAAATGCAGGGCAAGACTGACGAGCAGCTGCGTGCTTTGACGGCGGCGTACAAGCAGCGTGTAGCCGAGGGCGAAAGCCTCGACTCCATTCTTCCGGAGGCGTTCGCCACGGTTCGAGAGGCCAGCGTAAGAACACTCGGCCTGCGCCATTTCGACGTGCAGCTCATTGGCGCCATGGCGCTCAACGACGGCCAGATTGCCGAGATGAAGACCGGCGAGGGCAAGACGCTCGTCTCGACGCTCGCCGGGTACCTCAATGCTTTGACGGGCAAAAGCGTTCATATCGTTACGGTCAACGATTATCTTGCCCGCCGCGACAGCCAGTGGATGGGAACCATCTATCGTTTCTTGGGCATGGAGGTCGGCCTGGTTCAAAACGGAATGCGCCCTTCCGAGCGCATTCCCGCCTATAAAGCCGATGTAACATACGGCACGAATGCCGAATTCGGCTTCGACTACCTGCGCGACAATATGGTCACGCGCGCTGACCAGCGCGTGCAGCGCGGCCATTATTTCGCCATTGTCGACGAGGTCGACTCCATCCTTATCGACGAAGCGCGTACGCCGCTGATCATCTCCGGCGCCGGCGTGAAGGCGGCCGATATGTACAAGAAGTTCGCCCAGGCAATGTTTGGCCTCGTGCGCGACGAAGACTTCGAGATGGACGAAGCGAAGCGCACCATCATGGCTACCGAAAGCGGCCTGGCGAAGATTGAGTCCCGCTTGGGAATCGAGGATATCTACGCCGACCCCTCTGGTCAGCTGGCGAATCACTTGCAGCAGGCTCTTCGCGCGCATTTCTTGTTCCACCTCGACAAAGATTACGTCATCGTCGATGGCGAAGTGAAAATCGTCGACGAGTTCACGGGCCGCATCATGGAGGGCCGTCGTTACTCCGAGGGTCTTCATCAGGCCCTCGAGGCAAAGCACAACGTGCGCATCCGCGAGGAGAACCAGACGCTTGCGACCATCACGCTTCAGAACTATTTCCGACTGTACGAAAAGCTTTCTGGCATGACGGGCACGGCTATGACCGAAGATGCCGAATTCCGTCAGATATACAAGCTTCCCGTTGTTGCTATTCCTTCCAACAAGCCTCAGGCTCGCATCGATGAGAATGACTTGATTTACCGCACGATCGACGCTAAATTCCGCGCCGTTGCCGACGATGTGGCCGAGCGCCATAAGGCCGGCCAGCCTTGTCTTGTCGGCACGGTCTCCATTGAGAGCTCCGAGCGCCTTTCTCGTCTGCTCGACAAGCGCGGCATACCCCATGAGACCCTGAACGCGAAAAACCATGAGCGAGAAGCGCATATTGTTGCCCAGGCCGGCCGTGTCGGCGCGGTGACGATCGCGACGAACATGGCGGGTCGCGGTACCGACATTCTGCTCGGCGGCAATCCCGAGGTCTTGATGGAAGACGTGCTCTATGAGAAGGGTTTTGACCCGAATCGCAGCCTTGAGGACGATCCGACTCCCGACGCTCTTCCCGCCCCTTCCGCCGAGCAGCGCCAGGCGGCTCTCGACGAAGCGAAGCGCGTTTGCGCGCAAGAGCAGAAGCAAGTCCGTGCCGCAGGTGGCCTTGCCGTCATCGGCACCGAGCGTCATGAATCCCGCCGTATCGACAATCAGCTTCGTGGCCGCGCCGGTCGTCAGGGCGACCCTGGTCTTACGCAGTTCTATCTCTCTCTGGAAGACGACCTCATGCGTCTTTTCGGAGGGAACCGTATGGACTCCATCGCCCGGATGATGGAAAAGACCGGCGCCGAAGACGACGTGCCCATTCAGGCGGGCATGGTCTCGAAGGCGATCGAGAGCGCCCAACGCCAGGTGGAATCCATGCATTTTGCCGCCCGCAAGAACGTTCTCGAATACGACGACGTCATGAACCTGCAGCGTAATGCCATCTATAACGAACGAAACGCCATCCTGGACGGCAAGGACCTCTCCAGCCGTATCGGCGACATTGTCTCCGACGCCGCGTATGCGGTCGTCGACGAGAATTGCCCCGCGAAGTCCCCGAGCGACGATTGGGATGCAAAGGCGGTTGAGCGCTGGGCCGCCGAGATGACGGGACGCGCCGATTTCAGCGTTTCCGCGATCGATCACGACGATGATTCGAATGCCGTTGCGGATGCTTTGGTCGAGTATCTCGAAGGCGTTTACGACGAAAAGAAAGAAGCCGTCGGCGATGAGAATATGCGTAAGCTCGAGGCCCAGGTCATGCTGCGCATCATCGACGTCCGGTGGATGAATCACCTACAGGAGATGGATTATCTCAAGACGGGTATCGGGCTGCGTGCCTTCGGCCAGCGCGATCCTTTGGTTGAATACAAGGAAGAGGCGCATGCGGCTTTCGCATCGTTGACGGCTTCTATGTATGAGGATTTCCTACGCACGCTGCTTCGTCTGCAGGTCGCGGCTCCGATGGAAGACGAGCAGTCTTCTCTGGAAAATCGGAAGATGAGCTATTCTTCTCCCGAAGCAGCGCTTGAATCCACGATGAGGGCTCCTGCTCGCCAGGGTGCTTCTCAGCAGCCCAAGCCGGCGCCTGCGAAGCCTCAGACATATCGCAAGGAGGAACACGATCCTTATGCGAACGTTGGTCGCAACGATCTGTGTCCGTGTGGAAGCGGTTTGAAATTCAAGAAATGTCATGGACGTGATAGATAGCAATGGCAGAGAGAGAATCCAAAGAAATCGAAGCGGCTTCGAAGCGCGTGGCTGATGCGCGCATATGGCTTCATATAGACGAGAAGGCTCGACGTCTCGAGGAGCTCAATGAGCAGATAGCTTCTCCCGACTTCTGGAACGACGCCTCTCGTGCGCAAGAGGTCTCCCGTCAGGCCAGCGCCCTGCGTAATGCCGTAGAAAGCTACGGAGAGGCGGTTGCCACGCTTGAGGACGCTCGCGCCGCTGCCGAGCTTGCGGGAGAAGATCCCGCGTTCGCCGAAGAAAAGGACGTGGCGCTCGAACGGCTTTCCGCCATGCTGGAGCGATTCGAAATCGATTCCTGGTTTTCCGGGGAAATGGACGAAAGCGATGCTATTCTTTCCATCAACCCCGGCCAGGGAGGTCTTGAGGCTCAGGACTGGACCGAGATGCTGTACCGCATGTACGTTCGCTACGCCGAGCAGAAAGGCTGGAAGGTTAAGTCCCTCGACGTGGTTGCCGGCGAAGGTATCGGTCTTGATCGCGCGGTCATTCAAATCGAAGGACATAATGCCTACGGCATGTTGAGAAGCGAACATGGCGTCCACCGTCTGGTGCGTATCTCGCCGACGGACGATAAAAAACGCCGACAGACGACGTTTGCAAGTGTCGAAGTGCTGCCTGTCACCAGCGATGACATCGAGGTCGACCTCAATCCTGCGGATGTGCGCGTCGACGTTTACCGCTCGAGCGGACCGGGAGGCCAGTGCGTCAATACGACGGATTCCGCCGTACGTTTAACCCATGCACCGACAGGCATCGTGGTGACGTGCCAGAACGAGAAGAGCCAGCTGCAGAACAAAGAGGCCGCCTTCAAGGTCTTGCGCGCGAAACTCTACGAACTCGAGAGGCGCAAGCGTGAGGAAGAGCTGTCCGCCCTGCGCGGCGAGCGGATGGAGAACAGCTTCGGAAGTCAGATTCGAAATTACGTCCTATACCCGTACCAGATGGTGAAGGACC
>USEQ01000071.1 GCA_900553655.1 uncultured Slackia sp.
AGCGTTATGGATGCAGCAAAGCTTTGGCCCATGCAGCAAACACGTTGCGTATTGAATTCTGAGTACGCGAAGCCATGCAATTACCTCAAGTTTCGTCGATTAATGAGCGCGAGAAGCCTTGCGCGCCTTCTTGGGAACGAACACGACGCCCAGTACAGGAACGCCGGCAATGCGCAGCTGCTTAAGCGCGCACTCAAGCTGCTTGCTGCTGGAAGCGTTTTCCGCAATGACCAGCAGGACGGAATCGGCACCGAGCACGCGAGAAGCCGCATCCACATCGCCAGAAAGATCGACGAGCCCCGTCACGGACACCTCGTCCGCGCCGACGAGCGCACGCTCGACGTTCTTTGCGCCATCTGCGGCGCTTGCCCCGGCAACCACCAGGCTGGAAAGCTCAGAGCGACCCATGAGCACGCGGATGCTCTTCGCCAGGCGAGCCATGTCTTCATTGCTGGAGGCGGTTGCGAGAACAGGCAGGTCAAGCAGACGTTCCACATCGCCCTCGGAGCGCACGCGACGCGTCAGGATGTCGAATGCGGCAAAGCCGAAGATGGAAAGGAACGCCCCGATGAAACCGAAGATGACGAGTTTTTTCATGCTGATGCCGGAAGCAGCGACGATCGGCGTGGACTCTTCGCCAGGCAATGCGTCAATACCCCAGTTGGCAGCCCTATCTGCAGAACCGGTCTTGACAGCAACAGGCTCGGCCAGCGCAACGCTTTCAACGGGCAGCGTGCGCTCAATGGCCTGCCGAGCAAGCTCCACCGTCATCTCGCATGCAGCGAGCGCGGTCTCTTCGTCATTGGCCGCAACGTCAATGTAAAGGAAACGAGTGCTGTACTCGCTCTTCTTTTCATCATTCATCCACGTGGGAACCGTGATGGTGACGTCTTTGCCGTACTTGGCGCGAACGGCACCGGCAACCTCGCTGGAAACAACCAGGCGACGGGAGTCCGTAACCATATAGCCTTCGCTGAAGCTATAGTTGTATTCGCCGGAGTCCTTCTGGTCATAACCATAACCGGTCAGATACAAAGACGCCTCAGCAACATGCTTCGTCGGCGCCTCATCGGGATCGTCGCTATTAAGAGACGATACCACGCCGGCAGCCAGGGCCAGCACGGTAACAATAGCGATGACGATCCAGTGTCGTTTCACGCTTTCGCAAATCGTTGCAAAATTGAACATAATCGCATCCTCTACTTTACTCGGGTAAAACTTGCCTGACTGACAAGTATTCCATGCCTATTTTCATGCGCACCGTTACATTCCGCGCGATGCTCGACCAAAGGAACCGCTCGTTCGACGGCGCACATGACAGACGGTTCATCCATCTGCTCCAGTCCTTTCGACACGATCCTCTTCGGAAGAAGACCCGCTCGCGACACATACGCCAAGATGGCCGAAAGCGCGATGATAACAAAAACCGCCGCAAGAAAACGCGTTTCAATGATGAAGCTGATCCATTCGATATAAGCACCGCGCGGCATGTGAAACACCGCGAGAGCCGCGGTCAAGGCCACCATACCGCCGAACCATCCGCGGCCGATCAGCATGGAGAGAATGGGGAACGCCACGCCCAGAATAAAGCTTCCCACAATAATGCCGCCGAAGCCGAAATCAGCATACAGCTCAAGAATGTACGACGAACCGTAGCCTTCGCCGCCCAGGTAATTGGAGTGCGCGAAGTAGGACATGCTGTGCGCATACGACGTACCGTTCAGCGCGAGCAGCGCACTGTTCGCATCACCCAGATTGGGGCAACCGAAAAACGTCTGGCCGATGAAGCCCTGCGTAATGGTATCGGTAACGCCGCCGATCGAGAAGAAGCGAAATCCCAGGTCTTGAATCTGGGGGTTCACGTCGTAGCCATGGCCCAGCACCGTAAAGGTAACGCCCTGTTTGAAGAGCGCATCGGATATCAAAGACGTAAATCCGAAGCCGGCGATGGTAGAGCCGGCGCGCGTGTAATTCATGGCGCCCATTGCGAAGATGCCAAGGGGGGCCGCTATGCACACCACCGTTATCAAGCGCTTGGTAATCCAGCGCTCTTCGGTATCGGTCACCGCGCGCAAAACGAAGTAAAGCGCCGCGAACAAAAACGCGATGACGAAATCGGATCGAGAGCCGATCATCAGCATGGGCACGGTAGTGGAAACATACAGCGCAAGGCAGATAACCGTAGGACGGCGGCGCGGCATGCACGCAAGATAGGAGCAGAATGCATACAGCATCATGGGGCGAAGCACGCCGATGATCCACGGCACATGCTCGTCAGCATCAATGAGATAGTATTCCTCGTACGCAAGACCGCTCATGTACGAAAGCTTAATGTAGCCCTCATACAACGCCGCAACATAGCAGACCAGAAAGCACAGAAGCGATGCCGTGCGAATGTAGCGAATGCGCTCCGAATGCTTCAGCTTGCTTGTAAGATCGGCGACGGACCCGAGAATGCCTCGCGCATTACGGCCGAACGCCTCTTCGGATGCGCCGACCACTTCGATGCCGGAGCGCAGTTCATCACGCTCTTTGCGGCGGCGCTCATTGAAAGAAACCACCGTGCTGTACGTTACGGCCCCCAGGAAAAGAAACACCAGGGACACGAAGATGGCGGTGATGGCAAACCATGTGCTTTCAGGAGACGAAAGCATCCAGGTGCGATCCTCGTCAAGCGTGCCGATAACAGGACGCGTCAGAAGGAACAGCGCGATTCCCGCGTGCAGAAATAAAAACAACAGACGTTCGCGCAAACGCAAGCACCCGAACACGATATTCGCCGTGAACATAAGGACCGTGCCAAGCAGTGCCACATACAGGTCATCAAAGCAATAACCCGTAGCAAACACGATGCACGCAAGCGGCACGAGCGCGCTTTGCAGCGCGCCCGCTAAGTCACGAATTAAAGAAAGCTTGTTTTGGGCGAGACGAATGGGCGCGATGCGCGGAACGGCCGAAACAGCAGCCGCGGTTCTCTGACGCATAGCACCTCCTAGCTCGTTCGATTGATTGGGCAATTAGCCGAACGATTGTACCACGCAGGATTTCATGCGCGTTTTTATGGCTCAAAAACCCACAATCATCGATCGTCGACGCGCTCTCCCCCGCCGAATACGTAGCGGCCGTGGCCGAGCGTGGCCACATCGCCGGAATGGAAGCGCTCCACCAGTTCGGTTACCGCACGTACCTCTTCGCGCGTGTGCAAAGGAATACGCTCGGAGGGATTCTGGCTGATGAGACGCACGAACTCAAAGGCTTCGTAGCGCTGGCCCTGACCGACGCATTCGTAGTAGTACTTCTTCGTGTTGCGCAGATCTTCGCCGCGAACCTCGAAGTAGTCGGTCTTCCACCACGGCGCGGGCACGTAGATGTATCCCTTGGTGCCGGTGATGACCATATCGCCTTCCGTCTTAATGCCGCGGCCCACCTTCAACGTGGCGGATGCATGCGGATAGAGCAGGTTGCACTTCGTCCACACGCAGAAGTCGTTCTCGAACGAGCAGACGAACTGCGCGTCCAGATACTCGGTGCCCAAAAACGAAATAGCAGGAAGGCAGATATAGGACGCCATATCGTAGAAGCTGCCCTGGTAAACATCGGATTTATCCAGCTCGTCGAAGACGTGGCTAAACGATGCATCGATGTCTTTGACCTCTCCCACCAAGCCGCTTTCAAGCATCAGCTTCAGATGGTCGAACGCCGGGAAATACCTGGTTTTGAGAGCCTCCATGAGCACCAGCTCGCGATCATCGGCAAGCGCGTACAACTCGTCCATGTCCTTCAGGTTGAGGAACAGCGGGCTTTCGCACAGCACGTGGCAATTGGCGCGCAGCGCCGCCTCGATGTACTCGCGGTGCTTTTCGATCGAAGCGGAAATGTAGACCGCATCCACGGCGTCAAGCATGGCGTCCAAGCTCTCAGCAACGGGGATGCCGGTAGATTCGGGCTTCGGCCAGATATTCGTCACATCAATGCCCGCCACATGCGTGCACTCGTCGATGAAGCGGTCCGTCAGATACCCCGAGCCGATGCAGCCCACCGTCACCGGCTTCATGCGCTCGGCGCGCAGCTCGGTGCTCGAAACGCCCTGGGTGCGCGGCAGGTACACCACCTTGCAATAATTGTTCAGGTAGTCGAACTTGCCTTCCCAGTCCGAGCCGATAGCGAAGATATCCACGCCGTATTTCTTGATGTCGGAAATCTTTTGACCCTGATATTCCTCAACCACGACTTCATCAACCAAGCCCGTGGCAACAACAGCCTGCAAGCGGTCGGAAAGGCTCTGATGCACGTTGAGCTTGCCGCGCGAACGGTCGAAGACGTCCGACGTCACGCCGACGATCAGGTAGTCGCCCAACGCACGGGCGCGCTCCAAAAGGGCCACGTGGCCGTAATGGAGCAGGTCATACGTTCCGTACGTAATTACAACGGTCTTTCCATCACGCATGGGTACGCCTTTCTCTAGTTGCCGACCGGTTCGAAAAGGCCGCGGCTTTGCATATCAAGCAAGGCGTTGACCAGAGCTTCGTTATCAGCAGGAGTCAACGCGCCGATATGGCCGACGCGAAACACCGTTTCCGCCATGGCTCCGCCGTTGGGGCAGATCCACATGCCGTAATTGTCTTTGAGCTCGGCGAAGATTGCCTTCGCAGAAATATCGCCGGTGTACAGCGCGGTCACGGCGTTGGCCGGCGCCTGCGGAAACATCGTAAAAGGCAGATCGGCGATGCGACGGCGGAAATCCGCAGCCAAGGCGGCCACGCGATCGAGCTCTGCCTGCACGCCCATCTCGTCGATCTGGCGCAGGCGTTCGTTAATCTGCAGCAGAATACCGACCGCAGGCGTGAACGGCGTCTGGCCGCGCTCCCCGTTTTTGAGCGCGTCTTTCAGGTCGAAATACATGCAATGCGGATCGATGCGCTGCACGCGCTCAAGCGCAGACGGAGCCAGCGCCAGCACCGAAATTCCCGGAGGCACGGCGAGCGCCTTCTGAGAACCGGTGATCAGCACATCCACCTCGGCCGCCGCCATGTCGATGGCTTCGGTCAAAAATGCGCTGACGGCGTCCACGATGAGGAAAAGACCCTCGCGGCGGCAGAAATCCGCCACCATGCCCAAATCATACGCCACGCCCGTAGAGGTTTCGCACAGGTTGATGAGCAGCGCCGTGTAGCCCGCGCCCGCAAACGGGGCGAGGTCCTCTTCGGTAAGAGCGCTGCCGGCCTCAAGCGCGATGGCGGTATGCTCGATACCGTGCACTTCGAGCAACTTCACAAAACGATGGCCGAAACTGCCGCCATCCACCACGATGGCCTTATCGGAAGCATCGAGCGTATTCATAACGGCCGCCTCCATACCCGCGGTGCCCGAGCCGGTCAAAAAGACCGCGCGCGAACCTTCGGGGGCGCCGGCGAACTTGAGGAAAAGACGCTCGTTTTTGAGCATGACCTCGGAAAACTCAGGCGTACGGAAATACGGGACCTGATTGGCGCCCAGGGCGCAGATGCGCTCGTCAGACTGAACAGGGCCGACGGTGAAATTGAGCATGGGAACGCTCCTTTCTGCTCGGATTGCTACAGATTCTCAGACGTAGCGGGAGACGCGGAAGCGAGCGCTTCGCCTTGCGCATTCTCGGGCACGATGATTTCGGAATTGTGCCAATTACGCTCGCCCTCAGGCGGAGGAGTCATGTAATCGGGGCCGTAAATGGCCGTGAGCACGGATTCGATATTGGCGGGCGCCACGAACTCGATGCCCTCGAACATGACCGGCTTGCCTTCGCCTAGCCATTCGCGGTCGAAGATTTCGCGAAAGCCGCGCGCGGCATGCAGGTTGATCGTGCGAGGAGATTCGTCGTACGCATAGCGGCGCAGACAGTTCTCGGTTTTGATGAGCACGCGGTGGAAGTCGTCGCCATAGGGGCGCACCACCTTGCTGAACAGGCCGATCGCTTTCACCGCAAGATTGCCCGCAAACCCACGATCGCGTTTGGTGTCTATTACGTAATCGAATTCGGCCGTGCAGTCCATCACGCGCCAGAACATCAGACGAATTTTCTGCATAGCCGCCGCAACGCCGACGGGAAAGCCATCCATGGGAATGATGTCGATCCAAGCCTCTTCGTGGCGCTCTTCGTTGGCGGAACGATTAATAACCCGCACAGAGGAATCCGTGATTTTCGCCATACCTTGGCGATACGTTTCATCGCTGTACACGCTCACCAAGCCGATGCCAGGCTTGCCGGCCAGCTCCGCAGGCGCCAGCTCCAAAAAGCGCATGTAGTCATCGCGCGGCATGCACAGATCCACATCGTCATCCCAAGTAATGAAGCCGCCGTGGCGCACCGCGCCCAAAAGCGTGCCGCCGAGCAGATAGTAGCGCAGGCCGTGCTTTTTGCACATGCGGTCGAAGTCCTGCATAAGCGCAAGCTCGGTGAGCTGGAGCTTTCTCAGATTCGAATCGGTTGCCATGGTCTCACCCATTGCCTTTCTTATCATGACGCCACCGCAGCCGAAGACAAATCCGGCTGCGGTGGCGTCGAGGCGGCTACTGGCCGCGGAATTTATCGAACAGACCGCGCACTATGCCTGCGCAGGTTCCCACGCCGTACGTGGCATGGATGGTGAAAAAGACGAGCGGAAGCGCGGCGAATGCAGCGCAGCGCTTCGGCGATTGCGCGGCGGCGCGCACGGCGAGCACGATGCAAATCAGCAGATACGCCGCACCGCACGCGAGAAACGGAATCCACGATGCCGCACAGCCCGCGCCGACCAGCACAAGAATGCCCAGCACGAACACGAACGGCGCGAAGTGATACGCCTTCAGGCATTTCGGCTGGATGAACAGCGTGCGCCCC
>USEQ01000072.1 GCA_900553655.1 uncultured Slackia sp.
ATGAGGACGAATGACCTCGGCGTACGGCAGGTACGCTTCGCAGATTTCCTCAACCGTGAAGGTGCGCTTGCCGTACACTTTTTCGAGAATGGCGTTCTTGGTTTCCAGAGCCGCTTCGACCTTCATGCGGAAAACATGCTCGTCAAGAAGGTCCTGGATGCGGATGCCGCTGCGAGCCGCCTTGTCTTGGTAGCAAGGACCGATGCCGCGGTTCGTTGTGCCGATTTCGTTTTTTCCGAGACGGAACTCCGAGGCTTTGTCCAGCTCGATGTGATAGGGCATGATGACATGGGCGTCGCAAGAGATTTTCAAGCGATCGCAGGAAAGGCCCTCGCCTTCGAGCATCTTCATCTCTTCGACCAAGACCTGAGGGTTCACCACGACGCCGTTGCCGATGACCGGGATGGCGTCTTCGTACATGATGCCCGAAGGAATCAGATGCAGGGCAAGCTTCTTCTCTCCGTGGATGACCGTATGGCCGGCGTTATTGCCGCCCTGATAGCGAACCACGTAGTCGAAATCTCGGGCAATAAGATCGGTAACCTTGCCCTTGCCCTCGTCGCCCCATTGGGCGCCGACCAACACCACGTTCGGCATGTTCGTCCTTTCGCTTGACGATATCGTGTTAGACAACCTTGTAATTATAGCGCGACCATTGTATGACCGTCGGCATATTGCCGAACGGCCTCAACAATCTCCTTATGGCAGGTAAAAAGAATGACCTGGCGTTTTTCAGCAAGTTCGCTCAACGCCCGAACGGCCCCTTTGCGGCGTTCGTCGTCGAAGTTAACGAGTATATCATCTGCAAGCACAGGCACGGCGTTCCCGACACCTTCTACGCACTCCAGCAGCGCAATACGCAGGGCGAGATAGAGCTGCTGGCATGTGCCCATAGAAAGGAAACGAGGCTCCCTTTCGCCCCGGGACACATCCACAGCCACGATGCGCCCGTCGTCTTTCATTCGTATTTCAACCCATGCTCCACCCGTCATCAGGGAGAGCAGACGGGACGCACGGGCGTACACCTCGGGCACGCTTTCGCTTTTCCACTCTTCGATAGCGCGAGCCAAGGCGCGGCGAGCAAGAAGAAGCTTCGCAAGGTTTTCCGCTTCTTCATTCTTTCTTGTGACGATCTGGGCACGCTGCGTTTTCAGAAGATCGAACTCGCGAAGGCGCTCTGCATCGAAGAGGCATTGTTTCAGTTCGCCGAGGCGAATGTCATTTCGGCGCATAGACTCAAGGAGAACGTCTCGCTCCTCGAGCGCCTCTTCGAGCGCCTGGCGAACGCCTTCGAGACCTTGGCTCTCATCGCACTCAACACGGTGGAAGAGTCCGTGTCGACGCGCCTCCTCTCGATCGAGGACCTCATGCTCCGCAGCTTTTCGAGCTTCAAGAACCTTTATCCGCTCTTCGATGCCGCGCAGTTCCGCGAGCCGGGAGCGCGACCTTTCCATGACGACACGGGCGTTTCGAATTGAGCCCTGCGCTTCAGCAAGGCCTATGGCGTCAAGCTCCTCTTGAACGTGCAGGGAAAACATGAGCTCGTCCTGCTCGCACACCTCAAGAACGCGACGTGCTGCCGAAACTTCGCTTTCGCCCCTTTTTGCCGATGCGGCACGAGGTTCTTTCTTTCGTTTGAAAAAGAGAAACGCCCCCATGCCGACCGCACACGCACCGACCGCAATCGCCATGCATAAAAGAAAGGCGTCGGCATCCGTCAACCCTTTGACCGCCGTTGCCGCACCGACGAAGAAAAGAGCGACACAGCACGCAAGAGTGATTTTGTCGAATTTCGAATATGTCGCCGTGTCTTGTTCATCGTGCGCTTCAACCTGCGCTCGGGCCCGGTCGAAGGCGTCTTGAGCCGATTCGAGCCTACGCTCAAGACGGGCGGATTCCTTCTCCAACCCTTCGAGCCGACGAAGCGCCGCCGCCTCGGCATGCTCATCGGCCGCATGCATTCCTCCGCGCTGACGCAAAACCCGAGCCCCTGCGACAGCTTCGTCCAAAGAGCGATTGCAGCGGGCAAGCTCCTCTGCCGAAGCCTTCATCCTTTCCTCTGTCCGACGAATCTCGACCTCGCACGCTCCCAGCAGCTCAATGCGCGCATTAAGCCTGCCTATCTCGGCAAGGCGCTCATCCTTCCGACGAAGCAGATCTTCGTACTCTTCGCCTTCCTTCTTGAATTGGTCCGACTCTTCCCGCGCCAGGGCAAGACGCCGTTTGCATTCGTCTTCTTCGGCCTGAATGCGCACAAGGGAGTGGTTCGCAGAAGCCGAACGGCTCGTGCGCGCCGCTATGGATTCGTCGATCGCACGCAGAGCTTCAGCGGGGGATATCCCGGTGCCCGACCCTGCAGTCAAAAGCTTCGAAGTCATGTTTGCCGCGCTCCCGAGGCTTCGAAGCTCGTCGCTATCCAGAGAGAACATGGTTTTGAACGTCTCTTTATCGAGCGAATCCGCAATACGCTTCGCCTCCATCGATGAGCAGGAAAGGCCGTCGGCGTTACGCGTGCGCGACAGTTCGTGAAAACGACCCTCATCGTCAACGAAACGAAGCGTCCCCGACCTCTGCGCAAACGGAGGCTTGTACGTGTTTTTCTGACCGCGCGCATCCTCCCATCCGAAAAGAACACCGCCGACAAACGCGCGCACCGTTGTTTTCCCCGCTTCGTTCTCGCCGTAAACGACGTTCAACCCCGGAGAAAACGGGCCGATATTCTTATCGAAGAACTTCCCGAACGCCTGAATATGAATCCTGTCAAGACGAAGGAGGCTCATTGCGCATCGCCTCGTTTTTCAAGGAGAAATAGAACCTCATCCTCGCCCTGTTCGTATAGGCGGTCTATAGACTTCTCGACAGAGCCAGGAAGCGTGAATCCCCTCTTCGAAAACTCCTCTTGTAAGTAAAGAAGCGACTCCTCCTTCGAATCCTTCTCTTTTTCGAAGCTATTCATCAGCGTCGAATAGAACGAAGCGGAGCGCGCGAGAGCCTGTTTGTCCCGCGGCGACACGGTGGCGCACAACAGCGCGTCGCAATAAAACGACGGATACCCCTCATTGAGCTCGCGCCTCAACGACTCAAGAACCTCTTCGCGAGAGAGCATCTCATGGAGCGGAGTCATCCCTTCGAGCGTGATGCGCACGACCATCTCATCGCACGCACTGGCCGCGTTTTCATCGAACACGCGGCGAATGCACGCCGAGATAACGTCGTCATAGCCCGCGCAACCCGACACATCGACGCGAAGACGCTCCCATTCGACCGATTCGCATGCAACGAATTCGACCCGGTTTGCAAAGCCTTGCTCGAGGGTCACCATGAAGCAGCCCCGATCGCCCGTCTCCTTGATGTCCCTGCCTTGAACGCACCCGCAAAACACAACGCGAGGATTCGTCTCTGAGTTCACGTATCTCTTGTGTATATGCCCCAAAGCCCAGTAATCCATGCCGGAGGCTATAAGCTTCTGTTCGGACGTCGGGGCTTTATAGGGGTCCATCCAAAGACCCGTATGGAGCATCCCTATGCAAAACGGCGCTTCCACCCCGCACTTTTCTTCCGCCGCGGCCCGTGTCATGCCCTCGGAAATATCTTCCCCGGGAGCCATGTTGCAAAAACCTCGGGCGGCTATGACGGCAAGAGGCTTTCCGTTTTTCTCATGACAGACAAACCCCGGCTTATCCGAGGGAAAAAGACATGCGTTTTCGGGAAGGTCTGGGATAACGGCGCGCCAGTTCGGATAGGGGTCGTGGTTTCCGGCGATAATGTACGCTTTGATTCCTTCGTCGTCGAGACGCTTCAGCCCCTGGATGAACCGACGATAATGGGCGTAGCTCGGCTTGTCGGTATCAAATACATCTCCGCAAAGCAAGAGGAAGTCAACTTTGCTTTCTACGCACGCCTGAATAGCGCGATCGTACGCATCGGGAATAGCATGCACCAGACGATCGGCCCATGCAGGAGATAAGGCACGCAACCCTCTGAAAGGGGCGCCCAAATGGATATCCCCCGCATGAATGAATGTAAGTCTCTCTCCCAATCTAGGCCCACACCTCGTCGTTAGATCTGCGACGCGTCGATATAATTGCCGAACTTCGTATATTCAGGATTGAATGAAAGCGTGATGTCGCGCGTTGCACCGTTACGGTGTTTTGCGACGATAAGCTCCGCCGTGCCAAGGTCAGGGCGTCCATCCTGCTCAGCCTCTACTTCGTCCATGCTTCGGTCGATGAACATGACAATGTCGGCGTCCTGCTCGATAGAACCTGACTCGCGCAGGTCGGAGAGCATAGGACGCTTCGTTCCGCGCATTTCGACCGCACGGGAAAGCTGAGAAAGAGCCAGCAGGGGCATATCGAGCTCTTTGGCAAGGACCTTCAGGCCTCGGGAAATCTCGGCGACTTCGACGGCACGGTTTCCATCACGACGCGTCGAGGGCGGTTGCATCAGCTGCAGGTAGTCGACGATGATCAGGCCTTTTTTCTTGTCGCGAAGCTGACGGCGCGCCTTCGCGCGCATCTCGAGCAGCGAGAGACCGGGGGTGTCGTCGATGTAGAGCTCAAGCCCCGACAGCGTTGCCGCCGCATTCATGATGGCGTTCCAGTCTCCCTCTTTCAGATTGCCAGCCCTCAACTGACCGAGATTGACACGGGCTTCCGCGCATAAGATACGCTGAACAAGCTGATTGGCGCCCATCTCCAGGCTGAACATCGCAACAGCGGCGCCGGATTTAGCCGCGTTGGTGGCCAGGTTCAGTGCAAAGGAGGTTTTGCCAACACCGGGGCGCGCCGCCAGAATAACCAGATCGCCGCCGCGAAACCCGTGAAACAGCTCATCGACGTCCTTGAAGCCCGTGGGAACGCCGGCCATATGGCTTTTGTTGTTGACCAGCTCATCGATATCGTCGAAGGCCTGGGTGAGGAGGTCGGTGATATTTTGGAAGGAAGACGAGACGCGCTTCTGCGTTACGTTGAAGAGCATCTTCTCCGCTTCCTCGATGACCGCATTCGTATCGTCGGGGGCGTCGTAGGCGAGCGCATTGATATTGGTGGAGGCATACACCAGATCGCGCAGCACGCTCGTCCTTTTTACGATTTCAGTATGGCTTTTCCAATTGGTCAAGGCGAGCGTATTGTTGGCGAGCTCTACCAAATACGGCCTTCCGCCGACGGCCTCAAGCTGTCCTTCCGCAGACAGACGCTCGGCAAGCGAGATTTGATCGATGGGTATATGACGAAGATTCAGCTCAAGCATACCTTCGAAAATACGCTGATGAGCAGGTCTGAAGAAATTTTCAGGGGCAAGTTTCGTCGCTATTTCATCGATAGCATCCGGGTTTAGCATGCAGGCGGCCAGAACCGATTTTTCAGCCTCTATGTTGCTCGGCAAGGGCCTGCCCGTCGTCGATTGCAGAACAGGTGCCGTGTTATTGTCAGCCATGTGGTTTCGCTCCGTCTTTCGCGCGTGTGTGGAAAATCGTTTTCTATCGCCATCTTACTTCATCGCTTGGAAGGAACGATGGAGGACGTCGACCGAAGCGAGAAGCGGGTGGATCGTTGCGTTGAATAGGAACCTGGATAACGATTCGTGCGTATAAAAAAACCGACGGAACCATGTTCCGCCGGTTTCATAACCTATGGAGTAAGCGTTACTCAGCAGCCTCTTCGGTTGCCTCGACTGCTTCCTCGACGACCTCCTCGGTCTCCTCGACAGGCTCTTCGACCTTCTCTTCGCCAACGAAGAGGTTGAGGTCGACCTTGATGTCGCGGTAGATGGAAAGGGTGACGACATGCTCGCCAGCGACCTTGATGGCTTTCTTGAGCTCAAGGCGCTTACGGTCGATGTCGATGTCGAGCTCCTTCTTGACGGCGTCGACGATCATCTGAGCGGTGACGGAGCCGAAGAGGATGCCCTCTTCGCCAACCTTAGCCTCGACCAGAATCTTCTTGCCCTCCAGGGAAGCCTTGAGAGCGTTGGCGTCTTCGATGCGCTTTTCCTCACGCTTCGCGATGTTGCCGCGACGCTGCTCGAGCTGCTTCAGGTTGCCCTTGGTGGCCAGGATAGCCATCTTCTGAGGGCCAAGATAGTTATTGAAGAAGCCAGGAGCAACTTCGACGACGTCGCCTTCGCCGCCCTTGCCCTTCAACTCGGTAAGCAGGATAACCTTCATGGAAACCTCCTAGCGATTGCGACGATCGCCACGACCGCTAACTGCAGGCACCGTGTAAGGCATAAGAGCCATCTCACGAGCATTCTTGATAGCGTTGGCGACATCGCGCTGGTGCTGGACGCAAGCGCCCGTCACGCGACGGGGCTTGATCTTGCCACGATCGGTCATGTATTTGCGCAGCATAGCCGTATCTTTGTAATCAACGTACTGTGCGTCCTCTTTGCAGAACTGGCAGTACTTGCGGCGAGGCTGCTTGGTGTATTCAGCCATGATTTCCTCTTTCAATCCTTAAATGGGGTAGTCTCGGTATACCCAAGGCCTAGAAGGGGATATCCTCGTCGTAGACGGAAGTGTCTACCGCAGGGGCTGCGGGAGCCGGAGCGTAAGTCGGAGCCGCATACGCGGGTGCGGGAGCGCTCATGTGGGACATGCCCATATTTCCGCCCTCGCCTCGGGCCGTCATGAACTCGATCTCATCCACGACAACCTCGATCTTGCTACGCTTCTGCCCGTCGCGTTCCCACTGGGACCAACGAAGCTTTCCTTCGATTGCAACCTTGGAGCCTTTGCTCAAAAAACGAGATACGCTCTCTGCGCGAGCGCCGAACATCGTGCAATCGATGAAATTGGGGTAATCTTCCCACTCGCCAGTC
>USEQ01000073.1 GCA_900553655.1 uncultured Slackia sp.
GATTACGCAATCAAGCCGATGAACTGCCCGGGCGGTATGCTGGTCTACAAGGCTCAGCCGCACTCCTACAAGGAGCTGCCGCTGCGTGTCGGCGAGCTGGGTCTGGTACACCGTCATGAGCTGTCCGGCGCACTGCACGGTCTGTTCCGCGTGCGCTGCTTCAATCAGGACGATGCGCATCTTTTCGTGACGCCAGAGCAGCTTACCGATGAAATCGTGGGCGTGGCAAACCTCATCACGTCGGTCTATGACAACTTCGGCTTCACGTATCATGTCGAACTTTCCACGCGCCCCGAGGATTCCATGGGTTCCGACGAGGATTGGGAGGCTGCGGAGCAGGGCCTCAAGACCGCTCTCGACAAGCTCGGCATGGATTATGTCATCAATGAAGGCGACGGTGCTTTCTACGGCCCGAAGATCGACTTTCATCTGGAAGACTCCCTGGGCCGCACGTGGCAATGCGGCACTGTGCAGCTTGACTTCCAGATGCCGTTGAATTTTGAAATCGACTACACGGACGCCGACGGCTCCAAGAAGCGTCCCATCATGCTGCATCGCGTGTGCTTCGGCTCCGTAGAGCGTTTCATCGGCATCCTTATCGAGCATTTCGCCGGCAAGTTCCCCACGTGGCTCGCTCCTATCCAGGTGAAGGTTCTTCCCGTGTCCGAGAAGAGCCGCGACTACGCCCATGCGGTGGCTCAGAGGTTCGATGAAGCGGGCGTGCGCGTGGTCGTCGACGATCGCGATGAAAAGATCGGCTACAAGATTCGTGAGGCGCGCGGCATCGACCGCGTTCCCTACATGCTTATTCTCGGCGAAAAGGAGGCCGAGGAGGGCAACATTTCCGTGCGCGACCGCTCCAACGAAACGGTTCAGAAATCCGTCGAGGACTTCATCGCGGAAATCACCGAGGAGATTCGCACGCGCGCGTAGCCTGCGTGTCGCTTCCATTGCAATGCCTCTTTTTCGGATGGTTGCATAGAGGGCGTGATCGAACGGCGGGGTCGAAGGGCTCCGCCGTTTTGTTGCACGGCTTGCCGGAAGCGTTTGCCGAACCCTGCCAATGACGCAGGTGCAAAGCGGGCCGTCTCGGCGGCGGCCGCTGCCAGGTTGGAAATTGCACAGGCCTGTAGCGAACGGGTCGTCTCGGCGGTTGCCGTTGTCAGGAAGCGCGTTTCGGCGGCGTACGGTTTCCAAAGGCGTGCTTTGACGGACGGAACGAGATTTGACGTAAGGAGGAAGAATGGCCGGGCCGACGTATTCTCTGCATGCGATTGTGCTGCGCAAGACGAAGCTGGGCGAATCGGATCTGATTCTGACCTTGCTCGCCGAGGACGGGCGCCAGGTGCGCGCCGTAGCCAAAGGCGCGCGCAAGCCGAATTCCGCATTCTCCTCCCGGCTTGAGATTTTTGCCGAAGTGGAAGCTCTCATGGCGTCGGGGAAGAATCTCGATATCGTCAAAGAAGTGCGTCTTGTTGACGCCCATCAGGGCATCGTCTTCGACGCGCAGCATGCTGCGGCGTGCGCTCCCGTGGTTGACCTTGCATCGCGTCTCACGCAGCCTGGTCTTACGTCGCCAAAGATGTTCGCGCTCCTTTCTTCGGCGCTTGGACATGCCTGCTCCTCCAATGCCGAGGAGGCGCTGGCAGTATGCGCCGCCTTTATGCTGAAAGCCTTCTCTTTCGCAGGGTTTCGTCCGTGTTTCGACCGCTGCGTCGGCTGCGGGTCGTTCATGCCTTTGTCGTGCACGGAAACGGCGCGGGATACCGTTTCGTTCTCTGCGGCGGAAGGGGGCGTGGTCTGCTCGAGGTGCCTTCTGTTCTCGGATGCTCAGCGCATTCCCGTCGAGGTCTTGTCGTGGGCGCATTTCCTGCTTATGTCGACGTTTGACGATGTTGTGGCTTCCAGGCCTCCGTGCAGGGTTATATTTGAAATACTGCATCTCTGCCAGTCTTGGGTGCGCGAGCATGTGGGTTCTCGCCTGAAATCGCTCGATTTCCTGTTTGTTTCCGGGCTGTTCTGACGCTTCGGCGCTTCGGATTCTGGAAAGGCCGTCGCGCCTTTAAGCTACGTTGCCTCTGAACGGGCCTCATGCTTTATGCGCAGGATGCGCTTCGATTCGTCCGCTCGCGTATGCGCGGGCTTGGAAAACATGAAAGGCAATCGTATGCTTGATGAACGAATTATCGAAAGCTGCAAGAGCCATATTAGAAATCTGAGAGGCTTCGATCGCTCGGAATTCGTCTCCGTCGAAAAGGGGCGTTTCGAGATGCGCGCGTATCCCGGCGCCGATTGCGCGAACGAATACGACAACGTTCATGGAGGTTTTCTTCTCGCTTTGGCGGACGAGGCCGCTTCGGGCGCAGCCGATACGTACGGCTACGACAATGCGACCATGACCGTCTCGGCGAACTTTCTTCGTCCTGCCCGAATCACGGACGAGTACCTGTCGGTCGTGGCTGTTGTCCGGCATGCGGGGAAACGCACCGTTGTGGCGGAGGTTTCTATAGCGCGGCCGAACGGGGAAGTGGTCTTCAAATCGACGTATACGATGGCGGTATTCGAGACGCGGATTGCGAAATAGGGGAGAATATGAAGATAGCGGTGCTGTGCGTGGGCAACAGGCTCATGCTTGATGACGGTGCGGGTCCGGCTGTATACGACGAATTGAAGGAGCGCTACCTGCTTCCAGAGAATGTGACGCTTTTTGATGCCGGATGCATGAGCATGGATCTTCTCCCTGTCGTGCGAGATTACGATTTCGTCATTGCCGTCGATGCGGTCGACGTTCCCGATGCGAAGCCCGGTACGGTGTATCGCTTCGCTCCCGACGAGATAGGCGGCCACGGCATCATGCAATCGTTGCATGACTTGCGTCTTATCGACCTTATTCAGGCTGCGACGCTGCTTGGCTATGAATGCGACGGAATGTGCTTCGGCGTGCAGGTCGAGAACATGAGCCCCGTCACCCTGACCGAAGGCCTTACTCCCAATGTTTTCGCCGCGCTGCCTCTCTTGGTGGATTGCGTGCTAGCGCAGCTTATGGACCTTGGCGTCGAGGTTCGCAATGCGGACGGAACGGTATTCGTCCCGCCGACCGAGAAAGAGAACGTCGAAGGGGCACCGTGCGGCGATACGAGCATGGTGGACGATGTGGCATTGCGTGCAAGAGGCGAGGAGGCCAGACATGTCGAAGAAAGTCGCTAAGAAAGAGGCGCAAGCGCTTCGCCAGAAGGAGATCGAGGAGATGAACGCGGGCGTTCCTCGGCTCAATATAGGAGCGTTGTTTCTTCCGCCGATTTGGGGATGCGCCCACGGGCTTTGGGTGTCCATAGCGTTTTATCCGTTATGGCTTGTGGCCGACACCTGTTTCGTGAACGCTTTGGCGGAGCGGACGCCTCTTGCTGTCGGCCTTGGCGTTATCGTGCTTGTGGCGCTTACGGCGGTCACGTTCGCGTTTGCCATACGCTCTCAACCCTATGCGTTCAATCGGGCTTTGTCCATGGGCGTTTCGAAAGAGACCTATTTGAAGCGGCAGAAAATCTGGGCCGTTGTTTCCGTCTTGGTGGGAATCGGCCTTCTTGTCGCTGCGACTTATTACAACCTTGTCCTGAATCCTCGTCTCGCAGGGCTTCTTTAACGCAGACTGCAAATGTATACACTGTAAAATTTCGTAAATCGTGCGTTTTCGAAGATATAGAACTATGTGAGCGAAAATACAATAAAGCCTGAACAAAAGTATGCTTTACACTGTATAGACAATAACCGAAGGTAAGATTCGCACGCATACGATAGCGCCGTGTCGCGTTGCATCCGATTGCCCATAGGCCCCGAGCTGTCGGGGCCTATGGGTCTTAGGGGCAACAGCGCGCGGACATACGACCCTCCTTAGGAAACGCGGGTTGCGTTATCGGGGTTGATGGACATGCTCTGGAAGCGATGAGCCATGAATTCGTTGTCGTAGTGCTCGGCGCAGAACCGCTCGATCGCGTTGGCGGGCTCGTGTCCCGCTTCGCGCTGATACCACGAATCAAGCGCAAACAGGGTCATAGCGCCGTTTGCAATCATGAGGGCGGCGCAGACAGTGGTGACGCCGTAGCGCCAATTCCACGGAATCATGTTCACGATCTTGAGCATACGAGGCAAAAGGTATTTGACCCAAACGCAGCCGAGCACGCCCCACATGCACATGAAGACGAAGTTCGTACGACCGTCGATGGAAAGGAACGTGCCCGTGTAGTCCCACGCGATGATGCCGAAGGCGAATTGCATGAACCAGCTTGTCAGATATTCGAACGCACCGCCGATGACCGCGCTTACCAAGAAGATGATAGGAATCGGTTTGTCGTGAAAGCGGTTGAGGGCTACGGTCATCAGCACGGCTCCAAAGCCGTAGATGGGGGAGAACGGTCCGTACAAAACGCCGGCGCGATCTTGGTAGCCGCCGAAGACGACCGCATGATAGATCGTTTCTATGAGCAGGCCGAGCACGCAGCATACGATGAATATCCAGAAAAGGTTGAAGAAGTCGAGCTCGATATAGCCTTTGCCGGTTTCGTCGCGTCCCAGTGTTCCCTCTTCGGCTCGTTCCCTCGTTTCCATGTCGCGCAGCTTGCGTCGCAGTTCGCGCTCTTCGGAAAGGGAAGGGTCGATGTAGACCATAAGGGCGATGGCGAGGACCAGTCGGATGAGCGATGCGATGATTCCCTGCAAGCTGAATCCGTAAACCATGACGTCGCACAGGAAAAGCGAGATGTCCAGGACAATCAGCGTTTCGAGTGCATGGCGGGCCAGGCGTCGTTTGTTGCGTAGCAGATATACGCCAAGGGCAACGTAGAGCACGCCCGATACGGCGGTAAGCGCGACTTCCATACCGAAGATGACGAGCGTGGTGGTGTCGTATTCCGACAAAGACTTGGTGAAGCCCTCCGAGATGCCGAACGCGGAGAGGGCTATGGTTGCTACGGTGAGCGTGCCGACGAGGATAAGAAGGATGCCGAACACCTTCAAAAGAAGGGGAATCTTTTTTCTCGACGGTTGAACGAGGGTGGATGCGATGTCTTGGGCGTGCTTGGGCATGATGCTTGTCTCCTTCGGGGCTCTGCAGCCAGAAATCGCTTTGCGATTCGTATGTTTCGCGCGTGGCAAAGCGGACTGTATCCGATGCCGCGGCCTCCATGGAAACGCAGGTTCGCACGGTGGCTGGGTGATTGCGATTTTGAGCTGTTGCTCAAGTGTACTCGTCCTATTTGGCCCAAACGATGACGCTTTGGTGACAAGCCCTAAAGATACGGTTTCGGTGCGAGGGGCGGTGCGGCGTGGGGAGCGGACGAAAAAGCCAGGCGAGTGCGTTTCGCGTGCGTTCAGTGCGTAAAATCATATCCATATTCATAGGCATGCATTTTTTCACGAAAAAGGGGTTACGGTTTTTAGCCAGGGGCGTTATACTGGCAAACGTCCTTTAAGACGGTACAGAGAGACCGGCAAGGCCGCGCGAACGGTGCCTGGCAGAAACGCGCATTATATACGGCACCCACGAAGCCTTCGCCTTCTCGGCCAAGGCATTTTTTATGTCCTGGCAGGAAGGCAACCAAGGTCAGTCTGTACGCACTCGTATACGAAGAGAGGAGAGTGTGTATGAAAGACACCTACCAGGTGAAGTCCGTCGTCATGGACGACGTGGAGATCGAGCGCTCGCTCACGCGCATCGCTCATCAGATCCTGGAGGCGAACCACGGCGCGCAGGATATCGCGCTTGTGGGAATCGTCACCCGAGGAGACCTGCTCGCCAAGCGTTTGGTCGAAAAGATCGAGCAGATCGAAGGAGCGAAGGTGCCCTTGGGCAGCCTGGACATCAGCTTCTACCGCGATGACTTCATGACCAACTTCGCCCCTGAGATCCATGCCACCCACATCCCGTTCGACGTCGACGGCAAGCGCATCGTCCTCGTGGACGACGTCCTTTACACGGGCCGCACCATCCGCGCGGCGCTCGACGCCGTCATGGACCTCGGTCGTCCCGAGGTCATCCAGCTCGCCGTCCTGGTCGACCGAGGCCATCGCGAGCTTCCTATTCGCGCCGACTACGTGGGCAAAAACGTCCCGTCTTCCCGCGACGAGAACGTGCGTCTTTTCCTCGAAGAGGTGGACGGCACGTCGGCGGTTGAGATTTTGGACATGAAGCCGGGCGAGCGTGCTGGCTCGGCACCCCTCGGAGGTGAATAGCGATGGCGTTCAACCATAAGCATCTTATTGACATCACGGAATATTCCGACACCGATATCATGACCATCCTTGAAACCGCAAAGGCGTTTCATGAGGTCAACCAGCGTGCTATCAAGAAGGTCCCCACGCTGAAGGGCAAGACGATCGTGAATATGTTCAACGAGCCGTCTACTCGCACGCGCAGCTCCTTTGAGCTTGCCGAGAAGCGCCTGTCCGCGGACAGCCTGAACTTCGGTGGCTCTTCCACCGCAACCGTGAAGGGCGAGAGCCTCATCGACACGGTGGCTACCCTGAACTCCTACAAGATCGACATGGTGGTCGTGCGCGACAAGCATGCGGGTGCCCCCCATATCATCTCCCAGCATACGCCGGCTTGCGTCATCGATGCCGGCGATGGCAAGCATCAGCATCCTACCCAGGCGCTGCTCGACCTCTACACCATCTGGCAGCATAAGCAGTCTTTCGACGGCCTCAAGGTCGGCATCGTCGGCGATATCGGACACTCCCGCGTATGCGGCTCTCTGGTCCCCGCGCTGAAGATCATGGGCGCAGAGGTCACGTTGATCGGCCCCGGCAC
>USEQ01000074.1 GCA_900553655.1 uncultured Slackia sp.
CATCATCATGGTGTTGTTGCTGTCCGGGATGATTGCGCGAGAGACCAAGCATTATGTCTACGAGGGTCATCTTGACGAAGCCTACGAAGAGGATATTCCCGTCATAGAGGGTAAGTAGAGTGTCGTTGCCTCCTTTGCTGAAAGCGCCTGCTGCGAAATTGCAGCGGGCGCTTTTTTGCTGCTGGCGGCAATGCGGCTCTTGTTGTATTGCGATGCCTTCAGATCCCCAGGTGGACGCACTCTTCCACCGAACTTTGACGACCAGGGCATTCTTGTCACATTGACGTTAATGTGACAAGTGCGTAATATCTTTTTACGATATTCTAAAAAAGGTAACTCGGGGATAATGGAAGGGGATGAATTAGGCATGAAAGTCTGTTTCGTGCTTGAAAGATTCTCGCTTCCCTCTCTTCTGTGCGGCGGTTTTACCGACGCTTCTCTCGCCGGTGCTCTGAAGAATACGTATCGGGGGGGGGTCTTCCCTCTAAGGACTTCCGGTCTTCTGAATCATTGTTCCGTCGTCGTCAGATGGCATTTTTTATACGCGGCCACCATGGCGTGTTGTCGATGCGCCCTTCCGTGCTTGTAAGACGGGGGGTTGTCGCATGATTGCTCGCATCTGGAACGTTCTTCTCACGCTGTTTCTTCTGGTAGCTGCCGTTTTAGTTATTGCCTTTGCAGGCGTTCGTCTTGCGGGGCTTACGCCTTATGCGGTTCTTTCCGGGTCCATGGAGCCGGAGTATCCTGTCGGTTCTCTCATCTATGTCAAAGATGCCGACCCCTCTTCGGTGGAAGTGGGCCAGGCCATTACCTTCAGGCAGGGGTCAGGCACGCTGGTCACGCACCAGGTGTACGAAATCGACTCCGAGCAGCAGCTGTTTTACACCCAGGGCATTGCCAACGTGGATTCAAGCGGCGAAATCATGCACGATGCGGTCCCCACGCCTTGGTCTTCTCTTGTGGGTCAGCCTATCGCCTGCGTGCCGTATTTGGGTTACGTGAACGATTGGATTACCCATGCGCCGGGAATCTATGTGGTCGTGGCGTTCGTCGCGGTGGTCATGGCTATCTCCGTCGCCCTCGAACTTCGCCGTATGACGCTGGAAAAGCGTCGCGCAGAAGAGTTTGAACGGCATGACGAAGAACTGCGCCAGCGTTTGGGATTTTATGGACACGGCCCGATTCAGAACACACCCTATGAAGCCGTGTATAACGATGGATATGCTCCAGGTTATGGCGCAGGCCACGATGCTTGCAACTCTGGCTATGTTGCAGGTCGTGGTCCCGGCTACGTCGAGGATTTCCGTCGCGCTCCTTACGGCGGTGCGGCACCTAACGCTGCCTCTCCCTATCGCGAACATCCCCGCCCGAATCAGGGCTTTGCCAGCGTGAATCCGCCGCGGGTCGGGTCATCAAGTCGTCGCGGTGCTCATGCGCGTCCGCAAGATGAATTGCGCAGAACGCGCCGTCGTTAACGAGCGGTTTCTTATTTTAGGCGACATCCATCTAGGAGATGTTGAAGGGGTGCTTTCCGAGAAAGCAAAGAAGAAAGGAGTGGAAGGGTGAATACTTCTACGCAGAACACAGGAAGGAAGAGGACTACGCTGACCGTCGTCCTTATCGCTTGCTTGGTGCTGGCGGTGGGTGCGGGCGTCTTTGCGTGGTTCAGCGCTCAGGACAGCAAGACGAACACCTTCGTCCAGGGCAATGGCGTGACGGAGCCCGAGAAGAAGCCCGATCCGACTAATCCCGAGCAGGGCGGTAACGAGAATAACTCCGACCTTGACAAATGGCTCGTCGAGACCAACTGGAAAGACAACTCCTCCATCTCGGCCGACTCCATCGTGGCCAAGAACCCCAACGTTGGCATCGGCAAAGATTCCAAGGATGCTTACGTCTTCCTCGAGGTTGAGAACAATCTGGGTGCTGGTTCCTACTTCGTCCTTGGTGACAACTGGGCTCCCGTGACGGGCAAGGTCACCAAGTTTGACGGCGCAACTTTCCCCGAGGGCAAGGCCGATCGCTGCTACACGGGTGGTCTGTTCGTGTACGTCGGTGATTCCCAGGGTACTGACGAAAGCGCCATGGCGATGCTCGTCCACAATGCCGGCAATGACGTATATACGGGCGAGGCCTTCGACAAGGTCTACACCACGAAGGACTATAAGTTCGCCGATTCCTCCAACACTATCAAGGTCAAGGCGTATCTTGCTGCGGCGTCCGCTGAGGGCGAGGACATGGACTCTCAGAAGGTCAAGGACGAGATCATCGCCAAGGCCAAGAACTGGGCCGACAACAACGCCGACATGCAGTAGGCATACTCGCGTAATAGCAACGAGCAAATTGTAAATATCGCCGGGGCGGGAGGGATTCCCGCCCCGGTATTCCGCGTTATGAGAAAGGGGGTCTGCGGATGCCTGCGCAAGGAAAGCACGCAAAAGCCGACTCGACGAAATCGCGCTGGCTTCCATGGCTGCTTGTGGCCTTGGTTGCTTGCGCGGTCATTGTTGCCCAGACTCTCTCTGTCATCACGCGCGAAATGCCTCTTGAAACGAAGGTTCAATTCGGGACGGTTGATGTCAAGGCCGTCATCACCACGAAGAACACGGCGGGAGAGGAAGTCGAGGCTTCCAACGGCGACGAGCTCGGCAAGGGGGTTGCCCATATAAGCCGCATCGTGCGCATGGAGAACACGGGCGATCATCCCGTCTTCGCGCGTATGAAAATCGGCTTCGAATGCGTTGATGCTCAAGGGCAAGCGCACGCTATCGACGACCTGGTGAACTACACCTATTCCGATGCGTACGACCCTGCGGGCGGCGTATGGATGGATCGCTTGCCGCAGTCCGACGGTTTCTTCTACCTGAAGGAAGCGTTGCCAGAGAACACTGTGTCCGAACCCCTTATTACGGGCTTCGAAGTAAATACCGAGGAGGCGGTCGCGCGCTACGGCGAAGGCTGCACATTCCAGCTCGTCGTTGATTGCTACGGCGTGCAGAGCAAGAACCAGAAGAGCGAAAACGTACTTGAGGCGGAAGGCTGGCCGGCATGAAAGACCTTCTGAAAACCGTAGCGGGCGCGCTTGCGCGCGCGAATGCGAACACGCAGCGACCTTGCGAATTTCGTCAGCGCAGGATGGAGAAGAACATGCTGCGTACGTGCGCGCAAGGACGAGATGCTGCAGTGTGCACCACTGAGCGTATAGCTGCTAGCGGCGGCAAGCGCGGCGTGTTCGCGCTTGCATTTCTGCTGGCAGTTGTGGCTCTGTTTGTCGCATGCTCGCTTGTTGTTCCGCAGAAGGCGCTGGCGTATAACCCCGACGGTAGAACGGTCGAGGTTTCGAACGTCGATGAGCTGCTGACTGAGATTTCGGCGTCTCGCATGATGTCGTACGAAGCGAACATCGTGCTTACGGCCGATATTAACTTCAACGAATTCGACCCCGAAGGTGGCAAGCTTCAGGAAATCGTCGATGCGTATGGGTCGCTCACGTTTGGCACTAAAGACCATCCGTTCAAGGGCTCCTTCGACGGACAAGGCCACTATATCATTGGATTGAACTACAACCGCGATTTCTGGAAGCCCCTCGCCAACACGGGCTTGTTCTCGTTTACCGAGGACGCTTACATCCACGATATTCATTTTAAAGACTGCTACATCGGCGCCGACTTCCGCGGCGGCGTGCTGGTGGGCCAGGCGTGGAACACGCATATCGAATCGGTGCGCATGGAGGATTGCACCATCTCGGTCACGCCTGCCAACAACTCTGTGTCGTTGATTACTAATGCGGGCATCATGGGCGGCATCATCGCTGGCGAGTTGCGCGGCGGATCGTATATGTACGATTGCACCGTACAGGGTGGCCGTGCGGTGAACAACTCGGTCGTGGGCGTTTCCGGCCTGGGCGGCGAAGGTCTTTATCTGGGTGCTCTCGTGGGCTCGGCGGAAAACTCCCAGATTGAGTACTGCCGCGTGCTGCCCAAAGAGCAGTACTACATCGACCGAGCGCAAGACCCGAATGTCACCGTGTACGATCGCGACGAAAACGGCCATTATAAATATCAGACCGAAGTGTACAACCGCTACGAAGTGGCCGTTGGCGCCGTGGCTGGTCAAAGCGTCTATGCAGGCGGCATCGTTGGCTTCATTAAAGATGTCGACGTAGTGGACTGCTTTTCGACCGCATGGGTTCATACCTGGGTTGCCAATTACGTAGGCGTGGGCGCAGGCAACATCGGCTACGTAGGCGGCATTGCGGCGCATTCCAAGAGTGACGACACGGGCGATACCACGAGCCAGATCATTCGCTGCCATTATGCGGGCAACATGGAAAGCTACCAGTGGAACTCCATCGCTGTCATTCCCATCATCCAGAGCAACGTGTACCTTGCCGGTCTGGTCGAGCGTGACTGGGAAGAGGATACGGGTATCTACAATTCGTACTTCAAGCGCAATGATATCGTGGGTAAAGACTCGGCCATCGAGCCGTATCCTGACGGCTATGTGCGCGCATGGGGCGACTGGCTTGGCTTGAACTACAGCGGCGGAGAAAACGGGCCGTCCGCCCAGGGATTCGGCTACGGTCCTATTGTCGATGACGCCAAATATGCAGACCGCCTGTTCTGGGAAGGCGAAGGTTACGACTTCGAAGGCGACGAGCAGCGATACTCCACCATCGACAACCAGATTCCCGCCCATGTGAACAAGTGGGTCATGGACGATTACCTGGGCATTCCCGTGCATGGCGACTCAGTGAAGGCTACGCTCGATTTCCCGGGTGCGGGCGACGTGACCATTTCCCAATCCACGATGGGTAAGGAGCAGGCCACGGCCGATCCGTACAACTTTGCGGTGCAGGCGGTAAGCGCCAACGAAACGAACTTGACGTTTACGGCGACGGTTGACAACGACCGTACCGCAAACGACGCGCTCAAGATGGTGTCTTCCGACGCCAACGAAGGATTCCGTTTCCAGGGTTGGTTCCGTAATAAAGACGTGGCGGCAAACCATATTCAGCAGGGCAGCCATGCGTTCTTCGATTCCATGGTGCCGCCTGAGCCTAACGGCGATCAGGCGTTCAACGATGCCGGCGATCAGCTGAATCTTGTGTATACAGCAGTCAATTCAGGCACGGGTGCCGATGAGGGCGCGGTGTTCTCGAACAACGACCTCTTCGTCGCCTATTATCAGGCTCAAGTGCTGTTTCACGGCGTGGACGGAGTCGTGCTCGACTTGACGGGCGCGACGAATGCCGACGCGTCGGACGACTGGTACAACCATCAGCATATCTTGCCCACCGTGCCTGAACCTGTCGTGCGCGACGGCGTTGACGAAGGCGCCAAGTTCCTGGGCTGGACCACGCAGAAAAACGAAGTCACGAACGGCGGCTGGCCCGACGTAACCACATCCGAGCTCAATGCCATGAAGGCCAATGGAGAATTCTTCGAGGGCGGCGAGTCCATCGAGCGTCCTATGGACTTATATCCCGTCTACGCGTCGCTGGCGGCGAACATCAACGTCATCGCCGAAGGCCATGAGCTCGATCCGACAAGTTCGGATACGAATGTGCGCGAAGGCGTTGTTCAGGCTACGGTCACTGCGAAAGACGGGAAATACGAGCTGGGAATCAACGGCCTCGGTGCCGAAGGCGCATTGCCCGATGGCTACCGCTTCCTGGGCTGGTACGAGGTTGAGCTTGACGAACAGGGCAGCCCCATTGTTGATTCGACACACGATGGTGTGCTTTTGTACGACGAAAGCAAATGGAATAACGAACAGAATGAGCTGCCGGCTACGACTACGAGTGCCACTGTGTACAAACACGGGCTCAAGCTGTCCGCCGACGCCACGTATGTCATTCCTGATTCCGTCGATTTGACGCAGAAGCATTGCTATATAGCGCGTTTTGAGTATCGGGTGGACTATTACGTCATGGATCCCAATCCCATCAAGGATACCGAGTGGTCGAAGCCTTATTTGCTCGCATCCGTTTGGGAGCCGTACCTGGGCAAGTTTGACAATATTTCCGGTCCGTATTTTTACGACTGGAAACACGATCACTGGACGCTGGATAAGATAGAAGGATGCGAAGGGTCCGATGCTCATCTTGCCCAGAATCAGCTTGTCGGGGGTGTGGTCTCCTCCGTGCGAGTGAACGGGCATAATGTTGATGTTGGCGGTCATGCTAACTACGGAATAGACATCTATACCGACTTCCCGGATTCCGCAGACATGTGGACCAAGCATTTGGCGAGCAACGGATTATTTGAGGTGCATGCGGAAACCCATGAGAACTTCCAGCTTATGGGCGGTACGTGGGTACGCACAAACGACCACGACTACCACGTAAACAGCGAGCATCACGAAGCACCGCATGAGTATTCGTGGAATATGGGAACCATGCTCGGCACCGCGCAGTATTGGGTCGAGGCGCGCTTGGCGGCAGAGGTTGATTTCATGGACGCTGCCGGCACCGCTGATGCGCCCGCTCCTGTAACCGTGACGCGCGGCTATGAGAAATACGAGAACTATGATCCTGCAACCGGGGCGTATGAGAACAACTATCAGCCGGTGTTGATGAGCGAGGACAAGACGTACACATATCGCTACCCCGTTCGCGAGGGATTCGTGGTAAGCGAGTCGGATGAGACTCCCACGAGCGCTGTCCAGTGCGATGACAAGGGCGAACCCCTGACCACCACGAGCAAGGCGTCCCCGAGTAACGAAGAGATGCAGCAGAAGCGTCCCGACTCG
>USEQ01000075.1 GCA_900553655.1 uncultured Slackia sp.
CATACGAGATCTAGAGGGTGACTGGAGTTCAGACGTGTGCTCTTCCGATCTATTCGAACAGGGTCGCAGGCAGCTTCTCAACTTCGGGCACACGCTCGGGCATGCCATCGAGAAGTGCTCGAATTTCGAAATCACCCACGGATACGCCGTGGCATGCGGCATGGCCCTCGTTGTTCGAGCATGCTCGATGCGCGGCCTATGCGACGAGTCGATCGCCGATCGCCTGTTCGCCGCCCTGCGCTCCTACGGTTTTTCCTGCGAAACGGAATTCAATTCTTCCTTGCTGTATCAAGCGGCGCTTTCTGACAAGAAGCGCAAAGGCGACAGCATATCGGTCGTTCTCGTGCGGGGTATAGGAAACGCATTCTGCGAATCCTTCGACCTCGAGGAGTTTTGCCGTTTCGTCGCGGATGCATGCGACTGATAACGATGTGCGCATTGAGCGTTTTCCGCATTGTCTTTTGACTGCTTGTCGGCGGGCGAAAGCCCCGGGCTTGTTCCCGATGGATTCAAGCTGCTCCAATTGGACGTTTCGTGATATTTCGAGGTGGGCTATGTCATCGCATATTGGAAAAAACATCTCTGTGTCCGTGTTCGGACAAAGCCATTCTGCCGGGATTGGCTGCGTTGTCGAAGGAATTCCCGCGGGGCACAGAATCGACCGAGAGGCCCTTTCCGCCTTCCTGAAAAGGCGCGCGCCGGGCGGTCTGCCTTGGTCAACGCCGCGCAAGGAGGCTGACGAGCCGGAATTTCTCGGAGGCTTGATCGACGACGTCACGTGCGGCGCGCCTTTGGCGGCCGTAATCCGCAACACCAACACTAGAAGCTCCGACTACGACGCCCTTCGTCGTATTCCGCGTCCAGGCCATGCGGACTATGTGGCCGAGGTGAAATTCGGCGGGCATCAGGATGCTTCGGGCGGCGGGCATTTCTCTGGACGTCTGACCGCGCCGTTGTGCATCGCGGGCGGCATTGCAAAACAACTTCTTGAAGAATCGGGTATTTACGTTGGCGCCCACCTGAGACGAGCGGCCGGCATCGACGACGTTGCGTGGGATATGCATGCGATAACATCCGAGGACGTCATCGCACCGGGAAAAAAGCTTTTCCCCGTCGTTGACGACGGGGCGGGCGGGCGCATGGTTGACGCCATCGTTGAAGCCCGCTCGAATCGCGACAGTGTAGGGGCCGTCGTCGAGTGCGCGGCCGTTGGTATGCCCATAGGTGTCGGTGAACCTATGTTCGACGGCATCGAGAACGCGATCGCCGCATATTGCTTCGGCATTCCCGCCGTTAAGGGTATCGAATTCGGCCGCGGTTTCGAGGCGGCGGATATGAAAGGGAGCGAGCATAACGATCCGTATCGCATGGACAATGATCGTGTCGCGTTTCGGTCCAACAATGCAGGCGGTATCCTCGGCGGCATTTCGACGGGGGAGCCTATCGTGTTTCGGGTCGCCTTCAAGCCTACGTCCTCAATCTTCATCGAACAGGACAGCGTAGACCTGAAAGACGGGGCCGATGCGAAGCTTTCTCTCAAAGGACGCCACGATCCCTGCGTTGCCGTGCGCGCCGTTCCGGTCGTTGAGGCAGTGTGCGCCCTGGCCTTGTACGACCTTCTTCTCGAAGAAAGGATGGACCGATGAACGAATCACGCGCAATGTCGGCGCCGTCCGCCGCAAGCGCTTGCGGCAAAGCGTCCGCAGAAGGAATCGTGGAGCTTTCCGAATCCCGTGCGAAAATCGACGCGATAGACCGCGAAATCGTCCGCTTGTTCGAAGAGCGCATGCGCGTCTCCTATGACGTGGCCTGCTATAAGCGCGCTACCGGCAAGCCCGTGCTTGACCCCGTGCGGGAAGCCCAGAAGATCGCCGCCGCGACAAGCCTTGCAGACGATGACTTCAAGCAGTTCATGCCGCCGCTTTTCGGCCTCATCATGGAAATGAGCCGGACGTATCAGCACCATTCCATAGACGGGCCCACATCATTGAGCGACTTCATCGCGCATATCTCGAAGGGCGGCGCGCTGCCCGAGTCTCCGAGAGTGGCATGCCAAGGTGTAGCGGGCGCGTATTCCAATATCGCGTCGAAGACCCTATTTCCCCAGGGAAAGATAGGCTTCGTCTCCACCTGGCCGGAAGTATGCGACCTGGTCGAGCAGGAGGAAGTCGAATTCGGCGTCTAGCCTCTTGAAAACTCCACCGCAGGAACGGTCGACCGCGTCTACGACCTGCTTTCGACCAGGGGGCTCTATATAGTCAAGGCGGTCACCTTGCGCATCGACCACAACCTCTTGGCCAAGCCCGGATGTTCGCTGGAAGACGTGCGTGAAGTGTTTTCGCACGAGCAGGCGCTGCGTCAATGCGACGAGTTCATCTCCTCGCTGTCGAGTGGAGTCCATGCGACGGTATGCAAGAACACCGCGCTTGCCGCTCAGGCGGTTTCTGCAAGCGAACGTTTCGACGTCGCGGCCATTTCCTCGAAGGAATGCGCTGAGATCTACGGGCTCGACGTGCTCAAAGAGTCGGTACAAGATGAACGAAACAACTTCACCCGTTTCGTCTGCGTGTCGAATCGGCCGTTTGTCTCTTCCGATGCCGACCGAAGCTCGTTTTTGCTGGTGCTGCCTCACGAGCCGGGGTCGCTATACCGCGTCTTGTCTCGCATCGCCGCACTCGGCGTGAACATGGTCAAGCTTGAAAGCCGTCCGATTCCGGGACGCGAATTCGAGTTCATGTTCTACGTCGACGTGGAGTCGATTCCCGGAGATGCGGCCTTCGAACAGCTGGCCATGCAAATTCCTCCTCTATGCGATCGATGCTGCTATCTGGGAAGTTACGCCGAGATATAGCGCCGATGCATCCTGGCGGCCGGAAATCCGCGTCGCACGATACGTAATTGCCCCGAACGAAGCGGCCGTCGCGCGCGGCCTGAAAGGATGAGAACGTGGCATCTTCAAAAAAACCAATATTCGGCCTGCTCGGACGCACGCTTGCCCATAGCTATTCCCCCAAAATCCATTCTTTGCTCGGTTCGTACGAATATCGCCTGTTCGAAATTGAACCCGAGAATCTCGAGTCATTCGTGAAAAACGGGGAATACGCGGGGATTAATGTCACCATACCGTACAAAGAGACCGTCATGCCGATGTGCGATGAACTCTCCGATGCGGCGCGTATCATCGGGTGCGTGAATACGATTATTCGCAGAGAGGATGGTAAGCTCTACGGCGACAACACCGATTATTACGGCTTCTCCCACCTTGTCGAGTTTTCGGGCGTGCCGATCGAGGGAAAGAAGGTTCTCGTACTGGGAGCCGGCGGCGCTTCGAAGACGGTTCGCTCTGTCATGACCGACCGCGGCGCGCGCGAGGTCGCCGTCGTCTCGCGCAGCCTCCCTGGGGCGGGCCTCAATACCATCGAAGATCACTATGACGCCGATATCATCGTGAACGCCACACCGGTAGGCATGTATCCGAACTGCCCCGAATCGCTTGTCGATATCGAACCGTTCACCGTCGCAGGAGAAACACGCAAAGGCTATCGCGATGGCCTCCATGCGGTGTTCGATGTGGTATACAACCCGGCTCGAACCGACATCTTGCTGCAGGCAGAGAAGCACAAGGTTCCTTACGTCAACGGGCTTCCCATGCTTGTGGCTCAGGCGAAACGGGCGAGCGAGCTGTTCCAAGACACGAAGATTTCCGACGAGACGATGCGCTCGGTGCTCGAAAGCATCGCGTTCGAGATGCGCAACGTCATATTGATTGGCATGCCGAGCGGCGGCAAGAGTACTATCGGCGCCCTTCTGTCAAAGAAGCTCCATCGTACGTTCGTCGACATTGACAACCACATTCCCGCCGCTGCCGGTAAATCCATCCCCGAAATATTTTCGGATGACGGTGAAGCGGTCTTCCGCCGCATAGAAACGGATGTGACAGGCGATATCTGCAAACGCTCCGGTCTTGTCATCGCATGCGGCGGCGGCGTTGTCACCCAGCCGAGAAACTACGACCTGCTTCATCAGAACGGCATCGTCGTGCTGTTGCGTCGCCCGATCGATCTGCTTGTTTCGGACGGTCGTCCCATGAGCATAGCCAAAGGCATCGCGGCTCTTGAGCATGAGCGGCATCATCTTTACGAAGCCTGGGCGGATGTTGCCGTCGAAAACGACGGGGCCCCGGATGATACGGTCAAGCGCATCATCGAGGCCTTAGACGAAGTAAGCAACGTGGTGAAGGGGTAGCCGACAGCCAACGCGACAGAAAAGAAGGATATGCCATGAAGTTTCTTGTCATAAACGGGCCGAATATCAATTTGCTCGGCCTGAGGGAGCCGTCTATCTACGGTACACAGGATTATCGGGCGCTGGTCGAGCTCGTTGCCGAGACGGCGAAGGAAAACGGATTCGAGGCGGACTGCTTTCAGAGCAACCACGAAGGCTCCATCGTAGACGAGATACAGAAAGCCTACGGGGTATACGACGGAATAGTCATCAATCCGGCGGCGTACACGCATACGTCCGTCGCCATCCTCGATGCTTTGAAGGCCGTTGCGATTCCTTTCGTCGAGGTCCATATTTCGGCGGTTGAAAAACGCGAGGATTTCAGGCAGATATCGTATGTTCGTTTGGCCGCATCGAGCACCATCACCGGTCACGGCATCGAGGGGTATCGCGAAGCGCTGCTGTTTTTGCAGAATCTACTTGCGAGGAAATAAGGGCAACGACTATAATTCATAACTTGCCATACTTATTTCGAAACATCGTAAGGAGAGAAGTAACGTGAATCCGTTGCTCATCGCAGTTCTTGTCATCTGGGCCGTTTCCGGCATTGGTCTTATCATCTTCGTCCTCCTGCATTCCGGCAAAGGCACGGGTGTTTCCGACATGATCGCAAGCTCTCTGTATTCCACGCAGACGGGCACGAATATCATCGAGAAAAACCTCGACCGCATCACTATTATTTTTGCGGTTGTATTCATGATTTCTTTGCTGGTCCTGATGATTATTTATCCTCAGGGCTCTATTGCCGGCCAGTAGGCGATTGGTGGAATCGGGCAAGAAAAAAACTTTTTCAAATTTCTTCTTGCCAATGACGCTTGTTTGTCATAGTATATCAAATCGCAGCCGATAAGGCTGCCATGTCGGAGTGGTGGAACGGCAGACACGCTAGCTTGAGGTGCTAGTGCCCATATACCGGGTGTGCGGGTTCAAATCCCGCCTCCGACACCATCGGAAATCAGAAGGCGGCCGCAAGGCCGCCTTTTTCGTATGCCGTGCGTTATCGTGGCCGCTATCATACAGCCTACGATACCAGTATCGTCCGCCATCGTGCTCGTGCGGACATTGCCATATCGCATACGACAGCACCGCCTCATGCCTGACGGGAATTCGCCCTGCATTCGAACAAGAACATCTCGCAGGCATTGTCTACGGCTTTCTTTCGCGAAAAAGAGCGATAGGTATTGATGTCCGAGAAGCCCGTCTCGCTTAAGAGGGCTTCCGTCTCCCCGAGTTTGTAGAGGTGCGCTTGGAAGTCCATCCTCTCGCTCTGCAAGATCTGATTCCCTTTCTTCAATTCGTACAGCCCGGGGGAGAACTGCGTCTGGGTTTTCTCGTCGTAACGGTTCTTAGAACGCAACGTAAGCACGCAGCCTTCGGTCATCGGCGCGGTGGCAATGAGACGGTAGCCCGTGTCGTCTTCGTGTTTGCACCGGACCGTGTCCACTCCGAACACCAATACACCGCCCGGGCTCAGCATTCGACGAATTGTCGTTAGGACCGATTTGCACGATGCGGCTTCCGTGAAAAGCGACATGGAGCTTGATGCGACGAATATGTAGTCGAATGAGCCATTCGGACGATAGCGCACGATATCGCATTGAGTGACGCGCGCATGGGGCGCCTTCTGCTTGAGCTTTTCGAGCATTTCACGCGACGAATCAACACCTTGGATGTCGAACCCCCTCTGCATGAAGGGGACGAGGAAACGCCCGCTGCCGCAAAGCGGCTCCAGGATTTTCATGCCTTCTTTGGCATAGGAGAGGTAGAATGCCAACTCCTCCTCGGGGGCGTAGTAATGCAAAAATTCGTACATTTCCGTACACAGACTTCCGTAGTAGTTTTTCATAGGTCTTTTTCTTTCTTCGGGATCGTAGCGGGCGGAATGCGCATCCCAATACGTCGGTTCGCATTCCGCTGATTGCGTTGTCGGTCGAATCGCTCGCACGGCAGGCGAAAAAAATCAACCCAAAATCCTGCAACCAGCGCGAAATTTTCCGGTCTGTATGAGCAGGAGAACCAGAGGAGGTCCGATATGGAAGACGAAACGATCCTTGATCTGTACTTTGCCCGCGAAGAGCGGGCCATTGCCGAGACCGGCAAAAAATACGGCGGCTACTGCCGCTCCATCGCCTTCAACATCCTGCGCAGCCACGAGGATACAGAGGAATGCGTCAGCGACACGTGGCTGCACACCTGGAACGCCATCCCGCCCGCGCGCCCCGGCTGTCTGCGCGCGTTTGTCGGGCGCATCACGCGCAATCTGTCCTTTACGCGCTGGGAGGCAGCCCGCGCGCAGAAGCGCGGCGGCGGGCAGACGGAGC
>USEQ01000076.1 GCA_900553655.1 uncultured Slackia sp.
ACGCGAACTCCTGTTCGGCGACGGTACGCCTGAATAGCCCGTGCGGAGAACATAAGCCAAAGACAAAGGCCCGAGCTTCCATCAATGGAGCTCGGGCCTTTCCACGCTTGCTATAACGCCGCAGGGTATTTATTTGGCGGCACCAATGCGACAGATAGTGGTGCCGCAGTCGGGGCATTTACCCTTCGTGATGGGTTTGCCGTTTTTCGTGGTTCCCTCGACGGGATCCTGCATGACCTTCTTTGCCTTGCACTTCACGCAGTATGCCTCAATAGCCATGGTTGCCTCCAAACGTAGTACGAAATACCGCAGGAGCAGTCAGGCGAAAGCGCTGCTCACACGGGAAATGCCATCATAACGTATTTGTCTATCCCGAAACCCAATAAACACGGGGTTCATACGGATGAAAAAAAGCCGCATCGTCTTCGATGCGGCTTTTTTTTCTAAATATTCTTAAGAAGCTCCACGACAACGTTCGCACTTCGATTAAGAGCCTCAGCGTCGATATTTTCCAGGATATCGTCCGCCTCGGCATAATACGCAGGCTTCTTTCCGTCCATGCCAACCAGCGTCATGGCCTGCATGCGATGCTTCTGAGCATAGCTCGCAGGACTCTCGCGCCAATCCACCCTCTCGGCATGGATGTCAACTCCGGACGCTTGAGAAGCCTTGCGTATGAACCTCTTCATACGCGGCGAGCAAGACACCTGTTTGATAGCGCCTTCTCTTTCGAGATAAGACAGGCTCCCCGCGCCGAGCGCCTCAAGGTTCACGATGACGGCGCCACGCATGTCGGAGGCATGGTCGGCCAAGAATGCCTTGATGCCCCCATTGCCCGCCAAATCGGAACCAAGAGCGACAAACCACACTTCGGTATTGATATCTCCTGCCGCGAAGGAGTAAATCTCCTGGATATCCTCTTCGTGGGACTGATGTACATCCTCAGGAACAACCGGGTTGCCCGAAGCCTCCGCAGCGGCGTTTGCCGCAGCAAGAGCGGCCGCAAACGCATCCGAAGATACTGCAGGAACGCCCTGGCGATACCCGGAACTACGAGCGGCATCCGAACCGTCTTCTTCCTGCTCCTTCCTAGGCAAGCGAGCCTTAAAGCCGCCGAATGCACCACCCTGCCATTCGTCATCCTCGCGGAAACTTTCCCAACTTCCACGCGCCTTGCCGGCCGAGCGAGCGTCGAAATCCTCATCTACGCCAAGCCATTCATGGGCGCTTTCTTCCTTCTTTTCCTTCTTGCGACGGAATTTGCCGAAGAATTTGCCAACGCGCGACTGAGGCATCTCAACATACCCAGGGCCAGCAAACGCGCCCGTTTCGGTGAATTCCTCTTCAAACACGGAATCGTCGGCGTCATCGACATAGATATCGTCGGGATCGACATTTTCAAGAAGCTCGTCTCCGACAGGTTCCGCACCGATGGCTCCAATAGCGGCGAACGACCCCGTCATACTCACGCTGTTGTTTTGGGTCTGGCTTTTCGTCGCAGCCTCCCCCCGATCAGCCGAAGGCTCATCCTCGATGGAGGGGAGCGTGGTTGAAAGGAGATTCTTGGCGGCCTCTTGCCCATTCGACTCGGCAACGCTTGCCAAAGGGGCGCGCTGACGAAGGTCGTCGAACGAAATAGGCTTCGGTTCAGGAGCCGAAACCGAAGGCAACACGATACTCGGAAGGTCGACCTTGGGAATCCTCGGCGTTACGACCCTGCCGGGAGCCTGGTCGATAGCCGGAATGGAGGGAATACGGCGCTCTGCCTCCATGACGGACGGCTCATTCTTCGACCCAATGCCGCCGACGACAGGGAGAGCCGCCGTCGCTTCGGAGGCGACCGAAACGGGCTCCTGCACAGCGCCAGGCGCAGAAGAATCGCCACTAGTTTCCGCAGTCTCCTCCTGATGGGGAAGGCCAGCGTCCTCGGATGCGACAGCGGAACCGGATATGCACGAAGAAGCAACAGAAACAACCTGCGCGGCAGAGGCCATAGGCTCTGCTTCGCTCACGCTAACCGTCATATCTTCCATCTCGTCCGCGGTAAGCGTGACGACTGCCCTTTCCTTGCGGGCGCGATCGCGAAGCTCCTCGGAACGATCCTCCGGCGGATTGTAATACATAGCCTGAGGATTCACCGCTGCGGGGCTATCAGAAACTCGAACAGCCTCGGAACCGCTATCCAATCCCTCCGCAGCCATGCGAAGCGCGTCAAGGTCAAGATTTCCGGCATCCGAAACAGCGGGCATCGCCGTGGTGCGCGACCCATCTGCTTCAACGAAAGCGACGCTCTCGTCATCTTGGCCGACCCCTTTGACGGGAGGCATTGCGGCCGTACGTCCCATATTCGAGAAATCAAGCACAGGAAGCGCCTGGAGCTCTTCGCCCTGCTTTTCGCCTTGAGCATCCTGGACCGAAGTCTCCTCTTCCAGGAATGCATCCACCGACATCACGCCCATGGCGTCGCGACCGTCGTCCCCGAAATCGAACGAATCGGACGGCTCTTCGACAATCGGCGCCGTTGCGTCGGCCTGCGAAACCTCCTCGACGACGGGGGTCTCGTTGCCCTCTGCAACATCGGCATTTTCCTGCGCATCCTCCTCAGCAGAAGAATCCCTTTGGGGCTCGTCGCTAGCATCTTCGACAGACTGAGCGCTCTCTTCTTGGGAGTCGGCTTTCCCGGAGGGGTCAACAACGTTTTCGGAAAGCTCTTCTTCCTGGATTGCCGGCTGGTCTCCATCGCTGAACGCGGGGGACTCTACAAAGTCCTCCACATAAGGAACGGGAGCAGCCGATCCGGGAATCTCCTCGATTTCACCCACAGGCTCTTCGGGAGCCTCTTCGATTCCAACAACCTGTGGCTCCTCGGGACGAACCGCATAGCGTGAACGATACGAAGAATCGCTCGCGACAAGGTTCTGAGGATAGTTCTTGCGAGCTTTTTCCGTTGCCTTCAAATACCAATCGGGCACGTTTGGCGCAGGCTTTTTGGCAGCTTCCTCAAGCGCTTTGGCCCGTTCTTCTTCGCGAATGCGCTCTTGCTCGAGCTCGTAAGCAGCCGCAAGCTCTTCAGCTTCTTTGCGAGCGCGCTCGGCAGCCTCGGCTGCCTGAGCCGCCTCATGAAGCTCTGCAGCCTTGGCTGCAGCGGCAGCAAGGGTATCAACGGGCGTGCTTGACGAAACGCTACGCCCCTCTTTGCGCGACTGGGACATCTCTTCGTCGACTGCAGAACCGCCGACTTGATTTTCTTTCGCTTGGGCCAAATCGCCCGATGCATCGTGCACGCGTTCCACGCGTCGGCCATCGGAGGTGCCGTATTCGTAGGAAATGGTCGCTCCATCCGGAACGACCCCTGCGGCATACGCCTCTTCTTCGCCGTGCATGACACCTTCTCCTGAAGGCTCGGACGCCGCCTCCCCGTCGCTGATGCGACGAGCGACCTCAAGCATGACCGCAACGCCGGCCGCGTTCGCGTTCGCGCCTTCGTTATACGCCGCTGTCTTCTCCATAATGGAAAAAACTGCGGGAACAGCTACGACAACGGCGAGAATCAAAGACAAGGCCATGAGAACCGTGCCAGCAATTCCCTCTCCGTTGAAAAGAACCTGACGCACGAGCAAAATCAGAGGAATAAGGCACATGGAACCCATGACCGTATACTGAAGAGGCTTCTGGAAACCGACCAAGAAACTAGAGAGGTCATGGCGAACCTTGCCGCTATCGTAGTTCGCCACCAGAATGACCTTGCGGCGGCGCGTTCCAGAGCCATCGGAATCGTTCGCCGGCTCGTATTTCGCAACAACGTTCTGGCTTACACCCTTCATGAAAAGCTGGGAAAGCACAGGCTTATCGAACGATTCCGCAATATATATCGCTGCAGAGAGCACTGCCGCAACGACCGCGGGAACCGCAAGAATAGGAACGAACAGGGCAAGAATCGTCGCCACAATCGTGACGGCATAGCAAATCAATTTAGGCATAAGAGGATTCGCATTGCAGGTGAAATCCTCTATTTCCACCGGCAAATGAGATTCCTTCTGGAAGCGCTCCGTAATATAGAGAGCCGCCTGCTGCTCCTCCTCCGTCCCTGCTGGACGAGGCCCGATCTCTTGGGAGAGGTAGGCGATATGGTCTATGGGTGTGCTCATACTGACCTTCTTAATGTCGATATCAACTCGAACATGGGCATATTCGCAGGACAGTATAACTTATTCGATTGGCTCTCCCAGATATTCCCTAATAAACGCATCCGATTCAGCAGCCCGTTGACGAGCCTCAAAATAGAGAGACCTTTCCTCTTCAACGTTTTTCTGAAAAGCGTCGAGAATCGGCTGTGCCGGCTTTTTCGGGAGACGCGATGCCAAATCAACGGCTTCGGCATCAGCTCGATTGTATTCTTCGTTGAACGACTCCGCCGTCGCCTTGTCCTGTATATAAATGGCCTGGTCGCTTTGCACTGCGAATCCATTCTGCTCTATGCGCTTTGCAATATATTCCTTCAAGACAGAGAAGTCGGCACCAGGATAAAGACCCGACGCTTCGTCAAGCTTCGCCGAAGCCTCTTCGAAAAGCTCCGTAGCCTGCTCGCTTTTCGCCTGCGATTCCTTCGTGTTCTCTACCGTCGTATCAGAAACCAGCATCGCAGCTTCCTGCATCAATCCATTCGCTTCTTCCACGGCGTTCCAAGCTTCTTCGGCCACCGAAACCGCCTCAAGAGCCTCGATGTCCGCTTTCATAAGGACTTCGGCGTACTGCATCATGGTCCTTCTTGCGTCTGCCGACTCCACCACCTTTGCAGCCGCATCCTTGCTTTCCTGGGATGCCATATCGGCCGTGACCTCTTCAGCAAAAGCAGTAGCCGCCTTGAGGTGGAGCTCGGCATCCTCCATCCCTTGTCCGACCGACGCCATTTCGTCACGCGAGGCCTCGGTGACTTCCTGGGTCACGATTCCGTCCATCTCGATGACAAGCTCATCCGCCCTGGATATCTCCGTAAACGCCTTGTCGAGCAGGCCCATGCTTCTTGCGTATTCCTGATACTCCCTTGTTAGGTATAGTCCGCCGACGACCAATGCGGCAACCGATGCCGAAGACACGAGCGCCGTGACAATCGCACGGCGTATCCTACGAGCTCTCTTCCTTCTCTTGATCTCGGCATCGGGGTCGGCCAGAGCGCGCTCGCGCATTCTTTCTTTGCGCGTTTTCGCCGACGCTTCCTTCTTCGCCAGCTTCGAGGCAAAAGAACCAGGTCGCGTCGCTCCGCTTTTCCCATCTGCAGAGGCGCCTTCTTTCGCTTTGCGATTCGTCCCTCGTTTGCTTTCTGGCGCAACGCGAGAGGCTCCTTGCTGAGAAGAGCCGACCGCGCCCGAAGAGGGCTTATCTATGAAAGAGGCCTTCTTCTCCTTCTTCGGAGAAACCGTGAATATGGACAAATCGCCCAGGCGAACCTTCTGGTCGGCTTCTCCCAACCTGTTGTCCGCCTGGCTTTTCAACCCATCAAGGACCGACAGGGAAATCTCGTTCGATCTGCCTGCCGTATTCTTTTTAATATGAAGGCTCGTGGCCATATCTTTGAAAAGATGGGCACTCCCCTTTTCCCTGCGCGCCACTTCGCCTCCTTTGTTCTGCTCCTCGAACACGCCGCGACCAAGGCCCTTTGCCTTCGCGGCGAAAGCAAAGAGCTTACGCCCTATTCTCGCGCAGTATCTCTACTGCTTCGTCAATGCTGCAAAAACGAATGGTACGCGACGGCAACGAGTTCAAAAACACCTTTCCGTATCCCTTCGTCAGCAGCCTCCTATCGGCAAGAACAAGCACACCCTTGTCCGTGGAGGACCTGATGAGCCTTCCCGCCGCTTGCTTTATTTCTATAACAGCCTGAGGAAGCGTGTAATGCGACCATGCCGACTGATCGCGAAGAGCTCGTTCGCACGACAAAGGATCCGTGGGCTTTGCGAAAGGAAGCTTCGGTATGACGACGCTCTTCAAGGTTGCCCCGGGAGCGTCGAACCCTTCCCAAAAACTTTTCAGCGCAAAGAGCGAGAGATGCTCGTCTTTCAGGAAATCGTCACGAAGGCCCTTGGTCGAAACGCCCCACTTCTGGCATACCAACCTCAATCCCTCCTCCTTCATGACAGGGTCGACCGCGTCGAAGCAAGCTTCCATCTCCCTACGATTGGTGAATAGGGTAAGCATGCTTCCCTGCTGCGCCACATGAGCCTGAGCAAGAAACCTTTGGAGGGATTCGAGGTATCCCGGCTGATTCGGCTCGGGTATGTCGTTTATGACGACAACCTGCATGTTAGCGTCATAATCATAGCTCGATCCCAAAAGGCACGTATCCGCCTGGGAGGATTCGCTCGAGTTGAGGCCTATAGAACCAATGAAGTTCCTGAAGTCCCTCCCGATGGTTATCGTTGCGCTTGCATAGGCGATGCTCTCGGTTTTTTCGTACAGCGTCTCGCTCAACATCTGCCCGCTTTAGAATTTATCAAATTGAACGAATCGGGAGCAAACAACGTAGTAGCATCTTT
>USEQ01000077.1 GCA_900553655.1 uncultured Slackia sp.
CCGCAAAATCACAGGCATCAAGCCCCGCCTTGGTCACACGCGAAATTCGTACGCCAAACCCATCCACGGACAGGCTCGCCAAAGCCGATTCGAGCTTTTCCCGGCTTGCGCCAAGGTCGAGAAGAGCTCCCACCACCATATCTCCGCTTATGCCCGAATTGCATTCCAAATACAGCGTCTGCGCCACCTGCGTCCCCTCGTCTCTCTACCAAAACTCTTCTCGTTTAAAGACTCTTCCCATTTACCAAGTCTTACCCAGCCTAAAACAAACCCGTTGACTCGATGCGGCCTTCGCCGACCCAAAAGACCTCCATCGACTCGAGCCGAAGAACTCTTCGTTAATTTCAACAGCCTCGCATCAAGTATGGTCGATGAGGGCCGCCTGGTAGCCGCCGCCGAACCCGTTGTCGATATTCACCACGGACACCCCGCTTGCGCACGAATTCAGCATTGCGAGCAAGGCCGTCACTCCCCCGAACGATGCGCCGTAGCCAACGCTTGTCGGCACCGCGATCACGGGGCACGACGCCATCCCACCTATCACACTGGGAAGAGCGCCTTCCATTCCCGCAACCGCCACGATCGCCCGGGCGCGCGCTATTTCATCGGCGTGGGCAAGCAGTCTATGAATGCCCGCCACGCCTACGTCGTACAGACGAACGACCCGGCTTCCCATCATCTCCGCCGTAAGGGCCGCCTCTTCCGAAACACGCAGGTCGCTTGTGCCTGCGGCAGCAACCACCACGTATCCGTTGCCATCAGGATCGGGGGCGCCTCCCACCACAACCATCTCGGCATCTTCGTGGTATACGAACTCGGCAGCATCCCTTTCGGAAAGCAGCGACGCAACCTCGTCGGCTTTGGTGCAATCGACACGCGTTGCCATAACACGGCGCTGGCCGGACGAACGAAGCGCCTGTATGATTCCAGCAATTTGCACGGCGCTTTTTCCGGCCCCGTACACCACCTCGGAAACGCCCTGGCGAATGCCGCGCTGCGTGTCTATCTTGGCGTATCCTAGGTCACGAAACGGCTCGGTCTGAACGTGCGCTATGGCATCAGCCGGGCTCACCTCACCCGCCGCTACCCTCTCGAAAAGATGCTGCAAATCACGCTTTTCCATACCATCCCTTCTTGCCGCGTTAACCAAAACCTATTCCAAGCCGAGCGACTCTTCAACCCGATCAAGGGCCGCCTGGTCAATCCGACTTCCCTCAGGAACTTTCGTCGCAAAGCAAGAAAAGCTCGGCTTATCCGCTGTCGAAAGCCCCATTAATTTTGATGCGGCTCTTACACAATCCTTGCTGAAGCCCGCATTCCTCAGAGGAGAAACCACGCCCAACTCCGCCAAAGCACGAAATCCGGGACGCCGGGCAGGGTCGTCGGACGCGTTCGTTCCGTCAAGCAAAATCTTGCGGCCGTCACGCTCCATTGCCTCGAAAATCGTTCCGAAAATAAACCGTTTGCACCAATAGCACCGATCGGGTGGATTGGCACACACTTCATCATGCGAGAGAATGTCGGCCCTAATCAATTCGAACTCTGCACCGGTTTCTTCCGCAACGCGCCGCGCATCGTCGAGCTCAAACGGAGCTTGAAACGCCGTCATCACCATGTAGGCTTTCACGTCTATTCCCGCACGCACAAGGGCCGCCAACAGAAACGACGAATCGCAGCCTCCCGAAAACGCAAGGCCGTAACGAAGATGCGAATCAAGATAAAAAACGGCATCTTCCCAGGTCAAAATCTTGTTCATCTAACGACGCATTCCCTTCTCGGCTTCGCGAATCACCGTTTCGTAATGCAAGATTTTATAGTCAAGGCGGTCGAGGCCCGCCTGCAAATCAGCAATGCGCCCGCGAACCAACTCGCGCTGCTCTTCGAGCAGGGCCTTTCTCGCAGGAGCCGTCTGGTCACCTTCGTCGAAAAGATCCATATACTCGATCAGCGCCTCGATCGAAACGCCCGCCGAACGCATGCATTTCAAAAACTCGACGGCCTTACAGCTCGTTTCGTCGTAATCGCGAATCCCTGACGCGTTCCGCGGAACATGGCGCAGCAGCCCCACGCGCTCGTAATAACGTAGCGTATCCGCGGAAATGTCGTAACGCTTGCTCACTTCGGCGATTTTCATGACCGGCCCTTCATCGATGCCTAGAAGCCGCAAACGACTTCGCTTTGCCCATGCGCATTGAAGCACTTTAAGCCAGCTCCAAGTCAAGCACAATCCAAGCAACCTGGCAGACACCCCGCCGCACGGCCTTATCGCTACGCTAGCTACGCGGTTGGACGCAGCGGCCCGAATTGCTTTCCTACCCACCGCCCTCCAAGCATTAAGAACACCTGGCAACGAGGTGAGCCAGCGCATCCATGCAGGCGTCATCGGCCCCAAGAGCGGGGATATAGGTAAAACGCGCGCCGTCAAGACCTGCAGCGCGTGCGGCGGCATAATACGCATCGGCCGCCTCTTCGCCCACTTCGAATGACGTTTCGATGCAATCCACGGCAAAGCCAGGGCAGACCACAGCAACATCGTCCACGCCCTCGCGCGCCAGGCGTTCCAACTCGGGAACCAACATGGGACCCTGCCATTTCCTGTTGTCGAACCGCGATTGGTACGTCACCAGCACGCCTTCGTCATCCATGCCGAGAACTTTTGCCAAGCACTGCGCGGTCTTACGCGTCGCCTCGACATAGGTGTCACCGCGCTTCGCGAACGAAACGGGAACCGAGTGAAACGAAACAACCAGCTTCGAAGACGCCAAGGCCCGAGGAAGCCACGAGCGAAGGACGGACTTGGCCAGCGCCTCGATGTACCCGGGGGCGTTCCAATATTCGTCGATGAAGGCCCATCGATCGTCCCCCGGAGCAATGCTCCCCATCTGCCGACGGAATTCCTCATAGCACGTGCCCGCGCACGCACGCGTATGCTGCGGATACAAGGGCAGGCCAACAATGCGACCTGCTCCGGCCTCACGCAGTTCGCGCAACCCCGCCTCAATCGAAGGGTTCCCGTAGCGCATCCCTAGCCGCACCGCGACAGGCTCGCCGAGCAGTTCGCCGATTCGCCTTTCCAGCTCTTCGCACTGCTTTTGCGACTCCAATAAGAAAGGGCTGCCCTCGGGAGTCCAAAATGCCTGATAGCGCGCGGCCGTCTTCTTCGGACGATTCGGCAGAACGAAAAGGTTCAAAATAGGCCGCCATAAAAACGGCGGCATGTCCACGACGTTGCGGTCGGAAAGAAATTCCTTCAAATACGGCCTTATAGCCTCAGGCGTCGGCTCGTCGGGCGTGCCCGTATTCATCAGAAGAATGCCCAGCATCACAACCCTTTCCAAGTCCTTAGAAAATCGACGGGCAAGGTGCCGGAAGCAAGTTTTGAGAGGTTGCCACCGCGCCTTGCATTCAAAATGCAGCTCGGCAGGGCTCCAGACTCGAAAAATGCACGAAACGTATCAACGAGCGAGCATTTGGCGACAAAGACAGCGTCGTTAGCACTCAATTAATCAACGTATTTCTTTGATTTGTTGATTAAAATACATGCATAGCGCTTGTCTCGCTGCCCCACTGATACATATCGTACAAAATTCGATTAAAAAGCTCCGTCCTCGTGCAAGAAGTCGCACAACCGCACCAAATTGACCGCCACACTAAACAAAACACGCTTTGCGGTGGTCTTGGCCGCGAGCGATAGCCGCACGCGCCGACCTGCAGCGCCGTAGACTCTAGCATTTCGAACAACGTTCAGGGAAAACGCCCGCAACGAAGCGCGGCTTTACGCTAATAAGCGTACGCGACGAAGCGGTTGCCGCAGCTCGCATCGCCAAATTACAAGAGCTGGAGGCCGGCATCCCGATTCCAAGGCGCAGCTCCGCGCTAACACCCAAACAGCTCTTCGGCCTGCGCCATACGCTTGGCGACGGGAACGCCGAAAGGACAGCGCGTTTCGCACTCCTCGCAGGCAATGCATGAAGATGCTGTCTCGCCCAAGGCCTCATAATGCGCTCGAACGGACGCTGGCACCTCGTCCTGCATGACAGCAAGGTCGTAGAACTTGTTCACCAGTGCAATGTTGATGCCTGAAACGCACGGCGCGCAATGTCCGCAGTAGGTGCACTGCCCGTAATAAGCATGGCGTGGCGCGCCGGCAAGCACGCTCGCATAATCGCGCTCCTCTTCGCTTGCCCGCTCGTAAGCGAGCGCATCGTCAACGTGCTCCAACGTCGTCACGCCCACCATGATGCTGGCGGCAGCAGGCCGCGTCAGCGCGTAGTGAATGCACTGCGCGGGCGTAAGCGCCACGCCGAACGGGGACGCCTCCGCGGAAAGAAGACGGCCGCCCGCATAGCCTTTCATCACCGTCATCCCCACGTCTTCGCGCTCGCACGTCGCGTACAGCTCGGCGCGAACGGGCTCCATGCCTTCTAGCCCCTCGTCGTATTCGCCGAACATGTCATCGAGGTTTTCCGAGGCGGGCATCATGTCGAAGGCGGGATTCACGCTGAACATGATGGCTTCGATCTCGCCCTGGCAGGCGGCAAGCAGCGCCACATCCGGATTGTGCGTCGAGAGACCCACATGTTCAATCGCGCCTGCGGTCTTCAATTCGCGCACGTAAGTCATGAACTCGCCGTTCACAACCCGCTCGAACTCCTCTACGTCGTCCACGTAGTGGATCATGCCCAGCTCTACATGGTCGGTTCCCAAACGTGCAAGCAAATCCTCGAACGCCGGACGAACCTTATCCATATCGCGCGTACGAACATACTGGCCGCCCTGCCACGTCGCCCCGATATGGCCCTGAATGATCCAGCGATCGCGCTGCCCCTTGATGCCTTCGCCCAACGCGCTTCTGACCTCAGGATTCGGCATCCAGCAATCCAGGATATTCACACCTGCAGCGGCGAATCGATGCGTGATCTTCACCACTTCTTCGACCGGCTTGTCTTCCATCCATTCGGCCCCGAAGCCAATCTCGCTCACCATCAAATCGGTCTTGCCCAAACGACGATAGTTCATGAATCCCCCTCCCGCATTATTCTGCGCGCCGTTTTTTATATGCGCTGCGCGCACCATCCCACACGCCTCGCGTACTACTTGGCAGACGGCACGCCGCGCACGACTCAACCTATCCGAAAACCAACCCGTTACTCGCCAGCATCCATACCAAAAATGCCACCCAGGCAACCGCCACCACAATGCGCGCGGCATTGGGCACGCGCAATCCGGGCTCGGGCACCATGAGCATGGCAATAGCCCCGCCGAGCGCGCCACCCAAGTGGCCGCTGATGGAAATGCCCGGCACCAAGAACGAATACGCCACGTTTGCCGCAATCACGCCCCACATGCCCTTGCTGTATTCGGCGAAGAATTCGCGGCCTTCGCGGTGCAGCACGCCCAGAAGCGCCGTCGCCACGAACAGGCCGAACACGCTCGTTGATGCGCCGGCCGAAACGGTCATCCCGCCGTCGGCCATGCCGGCAAGATACGACACGGCGTTGCCGGTGATGCCGCCAATGAAATACAGCAGCACGAAATTCGCCTTGCCCAGCACCTGCTCGAGCAAAGCGCCCACGCTATAGAGCGCCACCATGTTGAAGGCAAGATGCATCAGGTCCAGGTGCAAGAACATGGGAGTGACGAATCTGTACAGGTCGGCCGTCGACTGCACGAGCGGCGGATACATTGCCCCCATGCCAATAAGCACCCGCGAGGAGATGTCGAAGTTGAGCCCCGACAGAAACACCTCGACCGCGTACACGACCACGTTGACCGCAATCAGCACCAGCGTGACCGCTTGGTATGCGTTCCGCTGAAAGAACGTGCCTTTGGACGCTTTCATCATGCGCTTGAGCTGAGCGTCGTCGATGACGCGACGCGATTCGCCGGCCGCACACGCACCTTCGGCCGAAGCGCCATTGCCGCCGACAGCCGTTCCGTTGGCGTTAGCGCCTGCGCTTCTAGCATTCCCGCTGCTTAGCCCTGAGCCGTTTTGAAGATTGTCGTCAATCACGCGTATATCCTTCCGACGAAATCTGACCAAGCCTGCCTGGACTGGTCCGAAGCGAGTTGGAACGCACGGGAGCGCCAAGCCATGCGGCAATCCCCGCTGCCGCAAGTCCAAATACAACCACCACGGCAATATCGGCCGGGTCGGGCACCCAAGAAGCAAGCCCGCTTTCAATAAAAGCACGAGCCATCAAACCGAACACCAAGATCGCCGTAGATGAAGCCATACCGAGCGCAGGCAGCGCCCTGCCGCCGCGGGAACAAAGCAAAGCGCCCGCCGCCGCAGCGGCAAGCCAGGATGCGCCCACAACCCACACCGAAGGATTGGACAGCTGGGCGATAACCCCTTGCTCCACGCCGCCTGCAAGCGACCCCGGCACAAACAGCCCACCGCCCGTGAACGACCCCATGCCGCAATACGAAAGCAAGAGGGCCGACGCGATGCCGAACAGCGTCGTGCCAAGCGCATCTCGCAC
>USEQ01000078.1 GCA_900553655.1 uncultured Slackia sp.
GAATGTCACGTGGCGTAGAAGGCGTTGCGGCCTGTCCAAACGTATCAAGACGAAGACACTTGATGGCCACGCGGCGCTGGATGCGCGTATCCCACGCAACCTGCACGGTCGCGAACCCGCCGCTGCCCGCAATCTCGAGCGGACGATATCTGTTCAAGATAAGATTTTGCACCCCATGCAGCCTTTCATTTACAATAGGTTGATTATTATATATGTCTTGAGCTCATGAACCATAACCGCAGAAAGGCTTGAGTCGCCATGGGATTCTTCTCTAAGTTCGAGGGAAAGATGGAGGACACCTTCGAAGGTGCCGCCGGCAAAATGCAGAAATCGCCCATCTCCCCCGTTCAGATTATGAAAAAAGCCGAAAAGCAGATGCGTCGCGAAAAGGTGGTCAGCGCCGGCAAGCAGTATGCGCCCACGCTCTACACCGTCCTCGTCAATCCTGACGACGACCAGCGCCTCTTCGGCTTCTATCCCACCTTGGCAGGCGAATGCGAAACCCGTCTCGCCGCAACCGCAAGCGCAGACGGCTTGGCCATGGACGGCCACCCCTTGGTTCGCTTCATCGTGGACGACGGCTTGAAGCACGGCAAGTTCGACATCATCGCCGAAGTGGTAAGCGCTCCGATCGTGGAGCAGCTTCGCGCCGAGGAAATGCAGCGCTACGGCATGGGCGGCGCGAAACCCGCGCCCGTCCCCCAGGCCGCCGCGTACGGCAATCCCGCCTATGCGCAGCAGCGCTCTGCCCAGCCTCAGCCAATGCAGGTCCCTCCCATCCAGCAGCCTCAGGCCGCAAACCCCTTCACGCCAAACGCCGGCGGCGATTATGGCCAGCAGATTTTCGGCGAGGGAATACCGGCGGCGCAACCCGTTCAGCCGCAACCTGCAGCGAAACCCCCGCTGCCCTACGTTCCTGAAAACGAAATAGACTACTCGCTTAACTACGGCGAATACACCTTCGATAGCAAGAACTTCGAAGACTATCGCAAGGCGGACGAAAGCGATCAGGAGCAAGCCGCGGCCGCATCGAACGTCACCGGCGAAGAAAAGGCGGACTCTTCTCCCGATGCCCCCCAGGATGAGGGGATTCACGGAGCTGCATCCAACGCGAACGCGGCGCTCGGCGTCGAAGCCGAGACGCCCCGCCAGCAAAACCCTCATCGCCCGGAGCATGCCGCCATTCCTCAGCCTGAATATCCCGCCCAGCAATACGGATATGCCCCCCAGGGCATGGGAGCGTATCCCGCACCGAATCCTGCCTACCCCCCGATGGGCATGGGCATGCAGCCGGGCAACGCATACGCTTACGCACAGCAGGGCCAGCCTTACGGGGCATATCCCGACATGCATCAGCAGGCCGCGCCGGCGCCTGCGCCCGCATACGGCGCCGCACCCCACACGGTTGCATTCACGGCCGGAGCCGCCCAGGCAAACGCCGTGCCCCATGCAGGAGCCGTACGCGCTCATCTTATCGACATCGCATCAAATCGTTCATATGACCTGGCCACAAGTCGAATCCTCATCGGCCGCGAAACCAGCAACGACATCATCCTGAACGACCTCAATGTAAGCCGCCAGCATGCGCAGATCGCCTTCGAACCTCAGGGCGTCTGGGTTGTCACCGACCTCGGGTCGACCAACGGAACCCTGGTCAACGGCATGCCCATCACCCGACGCGGCCTTGCCGACGGCGACCGCATCACGCTCGGCATGACCGAGTTCGTGTTTTCCATGCGATAGGAGCAATTCGTGATCGACGTCATTCTTCTTGCGGGACGCCTCCTTTTCGTCGCGCTGCTGTACCTGTTCCTGTTCGCCCTCATGAAAACGGGCATCGGCCTGGTTAAAGGGCAGCGCAAGAAAGAAAAGAGCTGGGGCATCTCGGTAGAGCGCGGCCCCAAGGAGCTTCGTGGCGTGAAAATGACCGTTCGCGGTCCCATCATCGTCGGCCGCGCTCCTGGCGCAGACATCGTTATCGGCGCAAGCTACGTTTCGGCCCGCCATGCTCGATTCAGCATCATGGGAGCCAACCTCTTCGTCGAAGACCTCGGCTCCACCAACGGTACCGCAGTCAACGGCCGCCGCATCACCGAGCCTACCGTGCTGAAGAACAACGACGTCGTCAACGTTGGCGACGTCGCCATCCGCGTGAGGTACGAATAGTGGCCGCCGAAAAAGAACATAAGCACATTCGGGGAAGGCACGCCAAGGGCGCCCTTCCCTCTTACGGCTCGCGCACTGACGTGGGCCTGGTGCGCGAGCATAACGAAGACAGCCTTGCCGTGAACCCTCCCCTTTATGCCGTTGCCGACGGCATGGGCGGGCACGCCGCGGGAGAGGTCGCCAGCGAAATAGCCATTCAAACGCTTGTGGCGAACGCCCCCGACACCCCCGATGGAGACAACCTGGCACGCGCCGTTGTCGCAGCAAACCACGCCATCATTCGCGCCGTTCACGAAGGCATCGGCCGCAAAGGCATGGGCACCACCATGACCGCCGCTATGCTCTCCGGAAAACGACTGGTCATCGCCCAGGTTGGCGACTCGCGAGCCTATCTTCTACACGAAGGAAGCCTGCAGCGCATAACCCGCGACCATTCCCTTATGGCCGACCTCATCGATTCCGGTCAGATCACGCCCGAAGAAGCCAAGACCCATCCGCAGCGCAGCGTCATAACGCGCGCCTTGGGCAGCGACCCTTCGACGCTTCCCGACATATACGAAATGAACGTCAGCGCGGGCGACCGCCTGCTTTTGTGCTCCGACGGACTATCGGGCATGGTCGATGACCCTTTACTTGAAAGCATCCTGGCCCGCGTGAAAGACCCCCAGCGCTGCGCCGCTGCACTCGTCAACGAGGCCATCACGGCAGGCGGACACGATAACGTGACCGCCATCGTGGTCGATGCCCCCTCGAACACCGAGGCCATCATCAAGAAAGAAACAATCAAGGGAAGAATCGGCGCCATCATTGCAGCCATCGCCCTTGTTCTGGTGCTTGTAGGCGGCATCGGCGGCTCCCTGGCGTATTTGAACCATACCGCGTTTCTGGGCGAGCAGGACGGAAACGTCGCGGTATACCGAGGAATGCCGGGAGCCGTCATGGGCATCTCGCTTTCCACATTCGACCACGACACCGGCCTTGCCGTCGAAGAATTGGACAATATTCCCGCCAATGTTTCCGAACGCCTGAAAGACGGGATACGCGTAGATTCCGTCGCAGACGCAGACGCGCTCGTCGAAACCTGGAAAAAGCAGATCGAGGAGCACAAGCAGTCCGCCACGCCCGAAGGCGAAAGCGAAAAAGACAAGGACTCTTCCGCGTCGACGACCGACGAAAAAACGACCGATCCCCAGAAAGAGGCCTCTACGACCTCTGAACGCACTCAGGAAAACGAAGGCGGTGACGAACAATGACACGTCGTAATACGGAGCTTTTGCTCCTATGCCTTGCGGCACCGTTTGTCATCCTGCTCTTCTCGATGGTGCTGGTGAAGCAAGACACAGCTCTCTCGTTCGAAACGCTGGCGGTGCCTCTCGGCCTGTTCGGGGCCTTCGTCGTTGCGCATATCGCCACGCGCTTCTTCGCGAAAAACGCCGATCCGGCCATCATGCCCATCGTATTCGGCCTGTCCGGCATTGGCATCGCGTTTGTCACAAGGTTAGCTCCCGACCTGGCAATACGCCAGGTCATGTGGCTTTTCCTGGGAATTGTCCTCATGGTTGCCACCCTGGCCATAGTTCGCAACCTCGATAAGCTTGCACGCTATAAATACACGTTCATGATCGTAGGCATCGTGCTGCTGCTCATGCCTATGCTTCCCGGCATTGGCCAAGAGGTTCTTGGCAGCCGCATCTGGATCAAAATCGGAGGCTTCAGCTTCCAGCCGGGCGAAATCGCCAAGGTGTGCATCGTCATCTTCCTAGCGTCCTACCTCGCGCAAAACCGCGAGATGCTTTCGGTATTCACCGTGCGCGTAGGCCGCTTCTACCTGCCCGACGCCGCAACGCTCGGACCGCTGCTCGTCATGTGGGGCATCTCGTTCTCCATCGCCGTGTTCGAGAAAGACCTCGGCAGCGCGCTTGTGTGCTTCGTGCTCTTCCTCACTATGCTCTACATCGCAAGCGGCAAGAAGATGTTCCTCGTCGTGGGCTTTGGCCTGGCGGCCCTCGGCTGCGTCATCCTCTATGCAGCGTTTGGCCACATTCAAATTCGCGTGAACACTTGGCTCGACCCCTTCTCCGATGCCATGAACACGGGTTACCAGCTCTGCCAGTCCATCTATTCGCTGGCCGACGGCGGTATGCTGGGCGTTGGCGTGGGCAACGGCCTTGCTGAAAATATCCCCGTCGTGGAGTCCGACTTCATCTTCGCCGCCATCGCCGAAGAAACCGGCCTTCTGGGCGGTGCGGCCGTGCTGCTGCTGTTCTTGTGCCTTGCCATACGCGGCTTCGCAACGGCGGCGCGCGCGAAAAGCGACGTGAGCTCGTTTGTCGCAGTCGGCGTTACCGTAACCATCGTGCTGCAGGCCTTCATCATCGTCGGCGGCGTAACCCGCCTCATCCCCTTGACCGGTCTCACGCTTCCCTTCATCAGTCAGGGCGGCTCCTCGCTTCTGGCAAGCTTCATCGGCATCGGACTGCTGCTGCGCTGCGGCGACGAGGGCACGGGCATCAATTCCGAAATGAAAGACGGCACGGGACGCATGCGCGCCATCGGCGCACATGGCGCAACGCGCGGAGCGAACGATTCGAGCGTTCTGGGCCGCGTCGCCCTTGGCCGCCGTCTCACGTCCACCATGGTGGCCTTCGCCCTGCTGTTCGCCCTGCTGGTCGCCAACCTCACCTACGTCATGGTGTTCATGGCGGACGAATACCAAAGCTACCCTGGCAACAACCACACGCTGTACAGAGAAGCCAAAACGGAACGCGGCTCCATTAGCACCTACGACGGTGTGGTCTTGGCGGAAAGCGTCCAACAAGAAGACGGGACCTACGTCCGCACGTATCCGCAGGGCAGCCTGGCAAGCCACGTCGTTGGCTATTACTCCCAGCAGTACGGCCTCTCAGGCATCGAGCAATCCATGAACGACACGCTCAAAGGCCAGGAGAACTTCGCGAGCTGGTCTGACGTGGTGAACTACCTCGCTGGCATCAACACTCCGGGCAACGACGTAGCACTTACCCTGAACTCCAAGATTCAGCAGGCCGCCGAAGAGGTGCTGGAGGGCTACAAGGGAGCAGTCGTCGTGATGGACCCCAACACGGGCGCCGTGCTGGCTCTGGCTAGCTCGCCTACATACTCCAACGCAGACGTCGAATCGCTGCTTGCCGCAGCATCGAGCGGGTCCGATTCTTCGGGCGGCGCCCTTATCAACCGCGCGACCAACGCGCTGTATGCGCCGGGTTCAACCTTCAAGCTCGTCACGCTTACGGCACTGCTCGAAAACGGCCTTGCGACCGAGAGCACGCAGGTTGAGTCCCCCGCATTCGCCACCATCGGCAATGGCGAGCTCTCCAACGCGAACGATATCGGCTACGGAACCATCACGCTCAAGCGCGCAACGGAGGTTTCCTCCAACACGGCCTTTGGCGCGCTGGGCGCCGAAAAGGTCGGTTCGAACCTTTTGGTTGAAACCGCCGAGAAGTTCGGCTTCAACAAAGCCATCGATGATTTCGAGCTGCCGCTCTACACCAGCCTTATGCCCGATCCCGAAGAAATGACCGAATGGGAAACGGCATGGGCGGCTTGCGGCCAGCCCGTCGGACAGCACGAAAGCCCGGCAGGCCCGCAAGCAACCGTGATGCAGATGGCCATGGTGGCTTCCGCCATAGCCAACGACGGCGTACTCGAAACCCCGTATTTCGTAGAAGGCGTCTACAATTCCAAGGGCGAGCGTTCATTCACCGCAAGCGCAAAAGCCTATGGAACCGTTATGAGCAAGCAGACCGCCGACTCGATCACCGATATGATGATCGGAGTCGTGGAAAACGGCACCGGCTACGAAGCCGCTATCAGCGGCGTCGAAGTGGCCGGCAAAACCGGCACCGCCGAGACGAACAAGGAATACAACGACAGCTGGTTCGTAGGCTTCGCGCCCGCAGACAACCCCAGCGTCGTGGTGGCCGTTGCGATCGAGGAAGGTGTCCACGGCAACGACGAGGCTGGACTGGCAAGTCCCCGCGCCAAAAAAGTGCTTGAAACGGCGCTTCAGGTACAGGGGCTGCTCTAAGTGAGGTACGATTGCTGTTTTACCGATCACCATGCGCATGCGCGCTTCGGAGCCGGAACACAGTTTAAATGGAGCAAATAGGCAACGAGACGGACATAGAGGAGAGAAACGTGATAGGAAGGGTGTTCAACGAGCGGTACAAGATTACCGAACGCATCGGTATAGGAGGCATGGCCGAGGTATATAAAGCGCAAGACCAGGTCCTCGGCCGCACGGTGGCAGTCAAGGTCATGCTGCCGCAGTATG
>USEQ01000079.1 GCA_900553655.1 uncultured Slackia sp.
CCACGTCCCTTCAGACGAAGAGGCGCGCGGGATTGCAGAGCGCAAGGGCGGCAACTACAAGCCGCACACCGCGTGGCCGCCGGTTAAAACGACGTTCCAGTCCAACGAGAAGCAGATCTCCGCAGAGCGCTTCCCGCTGCTGCGCTATTGGAACCGTTGGGCCGACTCCGCAACCATCTGGGACTCCATCAACGAGATCGACACCCCCTATCAGATTCATGGCGGCGTCTGCATGTCCGGCGACTTCATGAACGAGTCCAACCTGCTTGAGGCCTGGGAGGCGCTTACGCGTCTTGATTTCTGGCTCGACTTCAACCTGTGGTCCTGCCCGAACAATGGCTGCGCCGACATCGTTATCCCCGTTCTGCACTGGCTCGAGGTCAATACCGGCCGTGTTTCCCAGGGTGCAGGCGGCATCTTCGGCGCCGGCCAGCGTTGCGTGGAACCTATCGGCGACTGCATCTACGACCCCGTTGCCGTCATCTGCCTGTACAAGGCCATGGGCCGCGTATGGAACAACCGCGACCCCGAATACGACGAGTGGAACAACCTCGACTACAACAACTTCGTCCAGATGGGTGGAGACGTCACCTACGAGGAACAGGAATACCGCGTACTCAAAGACGCCACCGACTGGTGGAAGATCGAAGAGTACCCCGACGGTCCTGACTTCCCCGAATTCGCAGCGAAGTTCCAAGAAGAAGGCTGGTTCGACTGCCGCAAGTGGCATCCCGAGCGCTGGGGCACCTACCGTCGTTGGGAGATGGGCTATCGTCGCCAGCAGGGCGGCTACAACCTCTATGCGGCAATCGACGAGAAGTGCGGCTTCATGACCCCCACCGCCAAGGTGGAAATCTGGTCCACGATCGCTGAAAGCTACATCCCCGACGGAGCAGCCACCTTTGCAAGCGGCAACGTGATCGACCCCGATTGCCCGGATATCGACAAGTTCCCGCACTGGGTAGAGCCTAAGAACTCCAAGATTTCCAATCCCGAGTACTTCGATGCCTCCTTGGTCGACCAGATCAAGACCACCGACGCCTACATCAACGAGAACTATCGCGGCGACCATCTGGTGGAAGACTACAAGTCCGCTTTGACGGAGAACCCGGATGCCGCCTTCATCATGACGACGGGCTCGCGCCAGCCGGTCTACTTCCACTCCGAACATCGTCAGCTTCCGTGGTGCCGTGAGCTTTGGCCCAGCCCGCGTCTGGAGATGAACCCCAACGATGCCGCCCGCCTCGGCCTCGAGCAGGGCGATTGGGTCTGGATTCGCAGTCCCTGGGGCGCCATTCGCGAAGTCGTCGACCTGTATTACGGCATCAAAGAGGGCACCGTCAACGCAAACCATGCCTGGTGGTACCCGGAAATCGACAGCGCATCTCACGGATTCGAGCTGGTCGGCGTCAACTGCACGATGGACAAATACGCCCAGTGCTGGATCTGCGGCGCTTCGCAGCTGCGCGGCGTGCCCGTCATCGTCTACAAGGCAACACCCGAAAACAGCCCGTTCAACAACCCCGTTCCGTGCGACCCCGACGGCAACCCCGTCATCACGAACGCAAACGACCCGCGTTTGAAGGAATGGCTGGCAAACGACCCCCGTCTTGAAGACTCTGCCATCGAGCTGACCTTTGCAAACAGCTCCGCCAAGGGTCTTCAGACTTCGAAGAGTCTTATCAAGGAATAGAAAGGAGGCTGCATTATGGCGAATTACGCAATTCTTACCGACCTCAACCGATGCACGGGCTGCTTGGCCTGCACGGTCGCTTGCAAGGCGATCAACGGCGTCGACGTCGGCCAGTTCTGGATTAAAACCCTGCGCGTCGGCCCCAATCCGACCGAGGGCGGTTCGGGCAACTACCCCGATGTGGAGATGTACTTCCTCCCCGTGCAATGCCAGCACTGCGAGAACCCCGAATGCGTCAAGGTATGCCCCACCGAGGCGTCCCATATTCGCGAAGACGGCACGATTCAGATCGATAAGTCGAAATGCATCGGCTGCCGCTTCTGCGCCATGGCCTGCCCCTACGGTGTTCGCTACCTCAACGAGGAAGAGCGCGTCGTCGAGAAATGCACGCTGTGCGAGCAGCGCATCGCTCAAGGCGAGCTTCCCCAGTGCGTTGCCCAGTGCGGCGCTCGTGCGCGCTTCTTCGGCGATCTTGACGAAGGCGTCGACAACTTCGAGGCCCCGGCGCATCCCGATAGCCCCGGCTGCCAGTACGACGAAATGACGCAGACGCGCGTCAAGCTCAAGGACTACGTTGAAGAGTACACGGAAAACGACATCCATCATCTCACCGATGCAGGCAACGAGCCCAAGCTCATGTATCTGCTTCGCGAAGGCCGAAAGTGGAGGGGGTAGGACATGGAACTGCATTGGCCACTTATTCTGTTCACCTTCTTCGTCTGCCTGGCAAGCGGCATCCTGTTTGCTCAGGGTCTCCTGACCACCTTGGGTAAAGGCAAGAAGATGCAGGTCGTATCGCTTGCGGCATCGCTTGCGACCCTCGTCATCGGAGGCATCGCTGTTTTTCTGCACCTCCAGCACTGGGAGCGCATCTTCAATGGCTTCGGCCACATCACTTCGGGCATCACGCTCGAGTTCATCGGCTGCGTTGTCTTCTTCATCGCGCTGGTCGTCTTCTTCCTCATGATGCGGCGCTCCGAGACGGGTGAAGCCCCGAAATGGTGCGGCATCATGGCGATGATCGTCGGCGTTGCCATGGTCGTCGTCATGGGCGACAGCTACCTCATGTCCGCGCTGCCCGCCTGGAACACTCCCCTGCTCATCGTGTTCTACGTCTGCAACATGATCTTCATGAGCGGCTTCGCCGGCATCATCATCGCCGCGTTCGTCGGCGAAGAAAATGCCAAGGAACTCATGGTGAAAATCGCCCTTATCGGCAGCGTCCTCGAAGTGATCGCCGTCTTGGTCTATGGCTTCGTGGTCACCTCGCAGGCTGGTGCCTACACCGATCTTGGCATGTATTTCGACCCGACCCTGCCCGACGTCGCCATGGTCAACGTCGCCGCCATCATCAATGTGATGTCCGGCGATATGGCTCTACCGTTCTGGCTCGGATCGATCATCGTCGGCGGCATCGCCCCGATTGCCTTGGCGTTCCTTGCAACCAAGGCAAAAGACGTCAAGGGCGCCATGCCTTACGCAATCGGCGGCATCGTCTGCGCGACGATCGGCGGCATCTGCTGGCGCTGCATCCTCTACGTTGTAGCTATCAGCGTATTCGCCGTCTTCTAGGCCGGTTTGCTTAACCGCCATGGGAAATCTGGCCGGTTCCCATGGCGGCAGCGTCACGCATATGGCATAGGCGGGGCATCGCGCCCACCATCCGTCTCTTCGCAACGAGCAGCAAGAGCGCGACGTCCCGCCTTTCAAAGGCCGGCTTTCATCGGCGTATTCAAGCAGATAGGCCGATGAAAGCCTCGAGCCTTACACCCGAGGAATATACAAACATGCAAGCAAAGGAGGAGACGATGACACATACGACTCTCGAGTCCGACGTCATCGGAACGGATGCAGCATCCGCCGCAACGACTCCGAAGCCCGAGCGCTCAGACGGCATCACCCGCCGTGCGCTTGTCATCGGAGGCGGGGCAACTGCGGTCATGCTGGGTCTAGGGGGGTTGCGCTATATAGGCCACACGCCGCTACGCCGTCCGCCCGGAGGGCAAGACGAAGCAAAGCTCGTTGCCGCATGCATCCGCTGCGAACGCTGCTATGAAGCGTGCCCGCGCAAGGTCATCAAGCCCGCCCGCATCGAAGACGGTCTTTTGGGAATGCGTACGCCCACTCTCGATTTCGATACAAACTGGTGCGATTTCTGCACCGAGGAAAACGGCGGAGTGCCGCTGTGCGTAAAAGTATGCCCCACAGAGGCGCTCAAGCTTTCCGAAGGAGCGACGGTCGAAAACACCATTCTCGGCGTCGCCGTCATCGACGAGCGCCAGTGCCTCGCCTATCGCGACAGCGGATGCCGCTACTGCTTTGATGCCTGCCCCTACAACGCCATTGAGATGAATGGCGCACATCCCGTCGTCATAGCCGACAGGTGCAACGGATGCGGCGCATGCGAGAGTGTCTGTGTTTCGCTCAAGGCGGGTTCGATCGCCTCAGGCGCGACCGAACGAGCCATCGTCATCAGATCGCTCGAAGCCCTGCAATAGGAGGTCGTCATGAAATCGAACAACATTCGCACCGTAACGGCCGCCGTCGTCTTCGTCATCTTGTGCGTAGGCCTTGTTACGGGAATCAGCATGGGAACCCTTTCGGGATTCGGCTGGGATACTATCTCCATGCTCTGCCCCCTTGGCGCCATCACCACCATGATAGCCACCAAGACGTTGCTGCCGCGCGCCCTTGTTTCCCTTGCAATCATGGCAGTGCTGGTATTTCTCTTCGGACGCACATTTTGCGGATGGGTGTGCCCCATCCCGCTGTTTCAGCGTATCGGAGCTTTCTTCCAGCCTTCCAAAAAACGCCACGAATTGAACAAGAAGAAAAACGAGGAAGTCATTGCCATCGCCAAAAACGAGATGAAATGCACGCATGACTGCTCTTCATGTTTGTCGTGCGCGAGCAAACGCGCAGCCCTTGACTCTCGCCATTACGTCCTCGGCGGCGCGTTGCTTTCCACCGCGATTTTCGGCTTCCCGGTCTTTTGCCTCATCTGTCCTATCGGCCTTACCTTCGCAAGCGTGCTTGTGCTCTGGAGGCTTTTCGCCATGGGCGACATGACATGGTCCGTGGTGCTCATTCCCGCAATTCTGATTGTTGAGCTCGTATTTTTGAAAAAATGGTGCACACGCTTCTGCCCTCTGTCAGCACTCATGAACCTCATCGGCCGCTTTAGTAAGACCACCACGCCCGTCATCGACGATTCCCTTTGCCTCGAAACCGCGAAGGATTCGGCTTGCAGCCGCTGCGCCGCCGTATGCGAGGCAGACATCAACCTACGCCATCCCGATTTCGGCGAACGCGGGCTTGCCGACTGCACACGCTGCCGAGCCTGTGTTGACGCATGTCCCGCGCATGCCATCAGCATGCCTTTGATTGCAAGGAAGAAAGACAGCAAGGGCCAGACATACGCCGAAATAGAAAACCCCGTTGATAAGACGGTGAAATAATGAGCGCCATTTCAAAGAAAAGCATCGTCGGAAAATTCTCCGAGCTTGACAGCGTCGCCATAGCCGTCAATCAGGCTCGCTGCGCAAAGGTGCGCAATCGCAACGTCGAATGTCTGAAATGCGCCCAGGCGTGCACCTCGGGCTGCATTTCACTCATCGACGGGGAGCTTGTTATCGACTCTTCCAAATGCGTCGGCTGCGGAACCTGCGCAACCGTCTGCCCCACCTGCGCCCTCGAGGCTCGCAACCCTTCGGACGCGGAGCTGCTTAACGCATGCTTGGCAGCACGCTGCGACGATTCTGTCGAAATATGCTGCAGCCAGCTTGCTGCTGCTCTCGATGGTCTCATCGACAAAGAGAAGTACGCGCAGGTTGTATGTCTCGGCCGCGTTGACGAGACGCTTGTTTGCGAGCTTGCCGCACGCGGCGTGAACGATATTCGTCTCGGATGCGGAGATTGCTCGGCATGTGCGCAGCGTTTCGGGAAGCAAACGGCGGAAACCGTCGCGGAAACGGTCGGCGAGCTTTTCCGCGTCTGGAACGTTTCCGCACAGGTTTCCATCCAAGAAGGCGTCTCAGCGCGAATCCTACAAGAAAATGCGGACGACGAAAGCGCCCGCGAACGTATTGCGCAGTTCTTCAGCGAACCGAAAGCCTGCGCCACTCTTGAATCCGCGAAAGACAAGAAGGAGCAAGGACCCGAAGACTCGTCCGAGGCGAAACAGTGTCAGACGTTCCCTCTTCCCCATGTGATGAAAGACGGAACGCTTCCCCATTTCGTCCCCGACCGAAGAGAAAGGCTGCTCAATGCCCTTTCGTCCTTTGGAAGCGCGAACGAGCCCTCTCTGTCTACCAGGCTTTGGGGCTGCGTGGTCATCGACGGCACGAAATGCTCGTCGTGCCGCATGTGCGCCACGTTCTGCCCTACGGGAGCCATTCGCAAGTTCGATGCCGAAGATGGAACCATGGGCGTGACGCATCATCCGGAAGACTGCGTGAAATGCGGAAGCTGCCGCGACATCTGCCCTGAAGAGGCCATTCTCATTCTCGACGAAGTGAAGACGAGCTATCTCATGGACGGCAAGAGCCACCGCTACACGATGACCCCCCGCCCCGTCAAGCTCGACGATCCGCAGCAGATTCTCAACACCATGAAAGGCAAGATAGAGGGAAACCTCTACGAACGCTAACTAGCTCACCGACGCTCCCGTATTCGCGAGCCAATCCCGACCGCGGCAATTGTCTCGCTACCCAATTCTTTCGATAAGCCCGATGCGCGTCCCCTACTCCCTCCCCCTCGGCGTGCGTC
>USEQ01000080.1 GCA_900553655.1 uncultured Slackia sp.
AAGAACTTGCACACACGGCATACTTCCTTGACAGGTGCATTCCTATCGACATCGGGATTGTCGAGCATGGACAGGCCGTAGGCGACCTCGTGCGTGGGCCTGTCGCACGCGGCGAAGTTACATTCGGTCGGACAAAGCTCCCCCGGGATGTTATGAGGGCAGCGGCTCTGCATCTCCTCGTCGCAGCCGCGTTTCTCCCAGCAAAATGCCATAGCGTTTCCCACTTTCGCATATCTCGATACAGAATTGTTCTATGATACCGCCGCACCTTTCGAGCAATTGATACGGCAATAAAAAAACCCGAACGCCATAAGGTGTTCGGGTTTGGATTTATGGTGCCCCCAACGAGAATCGAACTCGTGTCTCAGCCTTGAAAGGGCCGCGTCCTGACCTCTAGACTATGGGGACGAATCAAGCAGCTCGGTTATTATGGCAAAATCCAATTTGTAATGCAACAACTTTTTTGAAAATTTTTTCCAACATTGTTTCGGCGTCTGGAATCCCTTCGTATCCGGCATTGTGCCAGCGCCCGAAATCCCAGCACCCTTCCGCACCGCGCAGCCTTAGTCAATGCGCCAACACCTGGCGCCTCGGCGCCCCGTTGGCAAAACCGCGACGCAAGTCTTCTTCGATTTAGACGGTAAGATCGGCCAATTCTGCTTTAGCCTCTTTTTGCAAATCACGAAGCGAAAGCTCGATCTGACACCCTATGCGGCCGCCAGAGCACATAATCGAATCTTCGAAAAGCTGGGCGGTCTCGTCAATGAACGTTCTGAAATGCTTCTTCATGCCCAAGGGGCTGCATCCGCCGTGGATGTAACCCGTAAGAGGAAGCAGCTCGCGCGATTTGAGCATAGATACGCTCTTCTCGCCTGCGGCGGCGGCGGCTTTCTTCAAATCGAGCTCTGTCGCCACGGGAATCATGAACACATAATGTTCGCCGCTTCGACCGACGCTTACCAGGGTTTTGAAGACCCTGTCCTGGTCCTGTCCTAGAAAGCGAGCGACCTCGACCCCCGAAAGGGCAACGGAGCCGTCATACACATGGCATTCGTATGAAACCCCCGCAGCGTCAAGCATACGCATAGCGTTGGTCTTTTCGAGTTTGTCTTTCTTAGCCACATCACCCTCGCATATCGTATTGGAGAGGCGGAAGCGGGTCGTATTGGGAGCCCCATGCCGCAACATTGAGCTGAGCGGTCCAATAACCCAGCGAACGGTACACCAAAGCCTGCAGGACAACCCCTAGCGCCATAGAAACGTACACAACGGCCAGAAACAGCAGAATGGCCGCAATGGCTCCCATGATGGCAAAGCCGTCCAGGCCATACGCCGCCATGCCGGAAAGATCGGCCGCCCCGACAAAAACCATCGCGACAATCATTCCGACGAAAACCAGCACCGTCCATATTACGGCCAGCACGATGCCGATTAAAAGCGATGCGACGAGTTCGTAGAGAAATATCTTCAAGAGGCCTACGGGGTCGCGCCGAATCATCGACCAAATCTGCCCTACCTGAAAACCCGCGCTTAACGTGTCGTAGATGCTCATTCGCATGCACCCCACCCAGATGAAGAACTGCGCTGCGAAAGAAACAACAAGAGAAACCGCCCCTATGCCGAAAGAGCCTATTGCTGCGGGAATGGCAAGAAAACCAGCAGCGTACGCGCCGTCGAAAAGCGTCGAGAAGACGCCTGCGGCCAATCCGAAAAGCGACATGCAGACAAAGACGACGACAAAGACCGCCAAGCCCATGACGAGCGAGACAATCCAAACAAACAGGCCGCGACGATACAGGCGTCCGTCCTCGTTCCCGAACACCTTACGCGGAAGAGGATTGTCCATGCCCCATGCGGCATCGCGCGCCCAACCTAGAAGGTAGCCGGAAACCACAATGGGCCCGAGAATAGGAATGAACGCGATGAGCGCAAGAATGCATATCTTGGCAAACCACCCTTCCGTGGAACGAAAGGCTTCCCATGACCGAGAGAAATACCCTTGCTGCACCTGCGTCTCCTTAACCTAGCTTGTGCGTCATCTTCCGAAAACTATACAACGAAGGGTCGAAGCATACGCTTCGACCCTTCGTTCGTGATTGAAAAGTGATTCAGTCGTTGCTGAGTTGTTACTTCAAGGTAACAGCAGCGCCAGCCTCTTCGAGCTTAGCCTTGATTTCCTCAGCCTTGTCCTTGGCAACGCCCTCCTGGATAGCCTTGGGAGCGCCCTCGACGACCTCCTTGGCCTCTTTCAGGCCAAGACCGGTGATCTCGCGGACAACCTTGATGACAGCGATCTTGTTGTCGCCGAAGCCCTCGAGGACGACGTCGAACTCAGACTTCTCCTCTGCAGCGCCACCCTCAGCAGCGGGAGCAGCAGCAACAGCGACGGGAGCAGCGGCGGACACGCCGAAGACTTCCTCAAGCTCCTTGACGAGCTCGGAGAGCTCCAGAGCGGGCATTTCCTTCAAAGCTTCGATGATCTCTTCACGAGTAACGGCCATGGTAATGGCTCCTTTCACATGAGGCGCGACATCGTTGTGCCGACGCCTTGGTTTTCACGTAACGCGGCCTAAGCCGCTCTATGCAGCTTTACGCTGCAGACTTCTGGTCCGCGATAGCGGAAACCGCGCGAGCGAAGTACTCCATGGGGCCGTTGCAGACGCGGACCATCTTGACCATGGGGTTGCTGATGGTGCCGAGCAGCTTGGCGATGAGCTCCTCGCGGGAAGGAAGGGCTGCGATAGCCTCGACCTCTGCGGCGCCGTAGGCGACGCCGTCCATCATGCCGCCCTTGATGACCAGATTCTCGTTCTGCTTAGCGAAGTCCTTGATGGCCTTTGCGGAAGCGACGGGGTCACCCGTGGCGAACACGAAAGCGGAAGGGCCGGAGAGGATGTCGCCCAGCTCGGGAAGCTCGGCGTTCTCCAGTGCGAGACGCATAAGGGTGTTCTTGTAAACGCCCATCTTCGCATCAGCCTCGCGGACTGCGCGACGAAGGGTCTCGACCTCCTTGACGGTAAGGCCGCGGTAGTCGATAACCCACATTGCGGTGATGTCCTGGAGCTCTTCAGCGATCTTTGCGACATTTTCGACATTGTGCTTGTTTGGCATGCTGTTTCACCTCCTTTTCGTTTTTGCTCAAACGCTCCGCCACATTGAGGGTGGGCCTGTTCTCGCAAAACGAAAAAGAAAAGACCCCCGGTCGAAGACACGGGGGTCGCACTATCATCATGCGCTCCACCTCGGCTGGCTGCGATGCAATTAAACCTTGCGGTGCCTGCTGTCTTCGGTAGCGGAACTATCGTTCACATGCGTTTTTTCAAACGCGAGAAGATAGTTTATCCTACTTTCCGAAGAATGCAAGATGGAATTTCAAAAAATCAAGCTACGCAGCCTTCTCCTCCGATTGACCGGATGCGCCCTCTTCGCTAGAGGCGGAGCCATCGGAAACTCCCTTGCCCTCGACGCTGGAAGCGGAAGAGCCGTTTTGGTCGGAAGAATCCTGCGTGCCGTTGACGGCCGCCTCAACGATCTCTTGAGCGGCGCTTGTCGGATCGCCTTCGACATAACGGAAGGTGATCGTATCGCCCACGGCGTAAGAGACCACGTTAAGCATGCCGGGCAAAGCGAAGTCGTAGATGCGGCTATCGCCATCGAGGGTCAGGTAAAAGTGCGAATTGCCCTCGATGACCGCTTGCGCGATCGTCTTGATCGTGCCGCTCGTCTCGATGGCCGAATCGCTCGAAGCCGAGCCTTCGCCCGATCCGTTCGCCGCGATCAGAGACATGTAGGCCTTCTGTGTGTCAGCCACCGTATCGCCGACCGCAACGTTTTGATAGCTGCGAATGTCCACCATCGCATACTTCTTCACCAGGCCGGCGTCGTCTTTCAGAGCCATGAAGTACGTGGGCGTATTGCTCACGTTGATGAGAATCGGGAAGGTTGCCTGATAGCGAAGGTTTTGCACCTGGCCTTCCGCAGATTGCATGGCGGAGTCTTCGGTTGCACCGGCCACGGAATAGAAGTGACTCTCGGAGGTACGCTGGTTCACCAGCACGAAGCCGACAATGGAGTTGTCGCCCGTGGCCGAAGTGACGCCCGTGTACATCCAGACATCATCGTCTTTGGCGATGTAGTTGTAACCAAGCGCGCCGTCGGTGCCAGGGGTGGTCTGGACGACGCCGTTCTGACCGAGCCAGCTATTGATCCATCCGTCCTTGTACTTGCCGGACCAGTTGTACTGCTGAATAAGCAGATTCGCCGGGTACACGCGGTCGACCCACTCGGGAACCTCGGAAACATCGAGATCCCGGCATTCGCCCGTTGACGCGTTCACCAAAACGGCGCGAGAGATGGTTTCGCCGCCGAAAAGACCGATGGTGAAATCTCGAACGGGGCAGATCCACCACGCATTGCCTTCGTCGTCGATTTCGAAAGACTTCTCACCGAACATATAGAAGGGGTACTTCAACTGCACGTAGCGATCGATGTTTCGAGCGAGAGGCTCGCTTTCGGAGTATTTGATGGCCTTGTCGCCTTCGAGTCGAACAACCTGTGCGTCCTGAGAGGTCATATCGACAATGACATAGGCGGGAATGCCCTGCTCGCGATTCTGAAGCCATTTGAACAAGTCGGCGTACACCAGAGGGCTCACGCGCACAGGATGATCCTGATAGTTGATTTGGCTGTACAAGGGGGAGATCTCAAACTGGCTCACCAGGTCGGACATGGCGCCCATCGTACGATTGCCCAGAAGCACCGCAGACTCACGGTCGATAACGGGAATCTCGTTATAGTCCACTTCCTGGATATCCTGGGTGAACTCCATATCGGTGGTCTGAAGGACGCTTGCATACTTCTGGGCGTTGCCCGGGAAGAACGAAACCGACATGAGGGTTCCTACGAGCACCAGCGCGAAAACGACCACGGGGACAAAAGAGAGCACCTTGAAGGTTTTCGCCTTACCGGCGCTGCTCGACACCTTGGAGGTTCCGTTTTTGTAAGCGCGGGATTTTGCGCGGAAGAACAGAAACGTCGGCAGCAGAATGAACACTGCGACGAACATCCACGTATCGACACTGTGGATGTTGATGGGCGGATGGAACCACCAATACGCGACGGCAAGGGCAATAACAGCCACGATGACGAACGCGACCAGCGCCTTTTTGCTCATGCTTGCAAACTTATCCTTAAGCTGGCGGAAATCTTCCGTCGCATTGAACTCGACATGGGGCGTAGCCTGCTGGGATCCCTCCCCCGCGCCAAATGGATCATCCATGCCGAACATGGTGAAAAATGGATTTTGGTTGCCTGCCATGTATTCCCTTCCCTATGTATCAAGCCGATATGCAACGGGCGCCTGCATTATGCAGGTGCCCGTCAGCGCGTCGGTCAAACTTATGCGTTGGCCACAAGGTGGCGCAACACGTACTGCAGGATACCGCCATGGGCCATATATGCCCCCTCGGTCGGCGTATCAACTCGTACTATAGCCTGAAACTCCTTCGTTAGACCATCCTGCTGCAAAGCCGTTACCTTCACCTTCGAAGGCGTTGGCATGCATGGTTCGCCGCCGCCGAAATCGATCGCCTCGATGGAGAACGTCTCCGTTCCATCGAGCCCAAGACTCTCGACGCTTTGCCCCTCTTCGAACTGGAGCGGCAAAATACCCATGCCGATCAGGTTCGAACGATGGATGCGCTCGAAGCTTTCGGCGAAAACCGCGCGAACGCCCAAAAGAAGAGGAGCCTTCGCCGCCCAGTCGCGCGACGACCCGCTGCCGTACATCTTGCCCGCCAAGACGATCGACGAAAGACCAGCTTTCTCATAATCGCACGCAGCCTCAAAGATGCTCGTGACCTGACCTGTTTCGAAATCGCGCGTATATCCGCCATTACGACCGTCGGCGAGAAGATTGGACAGCTTGACGTTGCCGAAGCCCCCGCGCGCCATGACTTCGTGGTTTCCGCGGCGACTGCCGTAGGTGTTGAACATCTCGGGCTCGACTCCACGCTCGCGCAGATACGCCGCAGCAGGGCTATCGGAGGCGATGCTGCCTGCGGGAGAAATATGATCCGTCGTTATGAAATCACGCACATTGACCAATACGCGCGCATCCTCGATGGGCTTCACGTCGCGAAGCTCGAGCGTCATCCCCTCGAAATACGGAGCGTGACGAACATAGGTCGAATCCTCATCCCATGCAAAAATATCGGACGACTCGACCTCGAGCGCCTTCCAGGCGTCAGTGCCTTCGTAAAGGCCGCGTCCGCCCTCTTCGAAAAGCTCCCTGGTCACGTAAGCGTCGAGAGCACGTTCGATTTCGTCGTCGGACGGCCAGATGTCACGCAGATACACCGGATCGCCCGCCTTGTTCAAGCCCAATTCCTGCGTTTCGAAATCAAAGTCCATCGTGC
>USEQ01000081.1 GCA_900553655.1 uncultured Slackia sp.
GCTTCCGAGGGCGAGGAGTTCACCGAAAAGCCGCTGAAGAACGTGGCGTCGGGCGATCTTGGCTTGGAGACCGAGGATGAGAAGAAGGCCGCCGAAGAGGCTGCCAAGGAAAACGAAGGCCTGTTTGGTGCCATGAAGGATGCCCTGGGTGGCCACGTGTCGAAGGTGGGCGTGTCCACGCGTCTTGCTTCCGCGGAGGATGCCCCGGCGTGCATCACGGCTGAAGGCCCCGTGTCTCTTGAAATGGAGAAAATCCTGTCGCAGATGCCCGACGGCGGCGAAGACATCAAAAGCCAGCGCGTGCTTGAAGTGAACGCGCAGCATCCGATCTTCGCAACGCTTAAGGCGGCACAGGAATCGGGCGATGCGGACAAGGTGGCAAGCTATGCAAGTCTGCTGTATAACCAGGCGCTGCTGGTGGAAGGCATGCCGCTTGAGGATCCTGTGGCATTTGCTAACGAGATTGCCAAATTGATGAAGTAGGAGACGACGGCCTTCCGGCCATCGCAATCAGTTCACTGACGGGTGTGTCTTGCGCTCGTCAGATACAAGGAAAGGGAGCCTGGGGCTCCCTTTCCTGCGTTTGCGTCACGTTGGTTGACGCGTGTCGTTGCTTCTGCGGCCTCGCGCGCAGCGCTATTCGATGACCTCGAACTCAAGCGTCGCTTCGAGCGGAGATACAACCCCGTCGGCGGTTTTCGCGCGCACGGACAGGTTGTAGTTGCCGGCTTCGGCGAACGACGTGGTGAACTGCCAGTTCACCCACTTGTCGGCGGTTGTGCCCTCGGTGGCGCAGCTCGTCCAGGTGGCGCCGTCGTCGAACGAGAACTCGATCGCGGTGATCGGCGATCCGCAATCGTCGGCTACGCCTTCGAAGGTGATGTCGTAGCCGGCCTTGAAGACGCATCCGTCGGAGGTGTTCTGGATGTCGATCTTGTTGCGGAACTGGGGATCTGTCTGCTGCACGGCGGGCTCTTCGGCCTCGCGGGTCAGCTCGATGTTCACGATGTTGCGCGTGAAATAGCGCGCAACCGTTTCGGGCAGCCAAAGCTGCACGGCGGAGCCGTCGGTGGACTTCAGCGCCTCGCCGTTCACCTCATATACCAGCAATGCTTTCTTGTCGAGTGCGTACTGCAGGGGCAGCGCTTGGCCGAAGCCGTCGGCGCCATAGGCGGTCACGGTGTTCACGCCCTCTTCGAGGTTCGCCATGCTGACGACCGACTCGAGCGGCACTCCCACAACGGCGGCCTGGCCGAAAGGCTTGCCCGTCGCGCACGAGCATCCCATAAGGGCCTGCTGCTCCGCTTCCTTCATTTCGGAAACGTTGACGGTGAAATTCTTCTCGATATTGCCGCCTACGTTCACATAATAGTTGGCAACGCCCTCGCCGTTGTCCAGCATTTCGACGGAAGGCTTCGAGCACATCGAAGTCAACGCGGCGCCGAACACATTGAACAGTTCGTCGTTGGGGGTCACGCCTTCCTGATTGAAGGTGAAGGTGCCCTGCACGTCGGCCACATGGACGAAATCCTTGTCAAGCGTTAGACGGTGCGAGTCGATGGTGCTGCCGTCCACGTCGTGCGAAAGCCCCTCGACTTCGGGGCCGTTTTTGGCGAATGCCACGGTGGCTCCCGATGCGATCAGGGCTACGCCTGCCGCTCCGGCCAAAATCTTCTTAGGTGCGGAAAACTTCATGCTGGGCTCTCCTATTCTTCCTCTTTGGCGGCGTCCGCTGCGGCCGGTGCGGGAACGAGGCTTGCCGTCTCGAGCACGGTGGTCTGTTCGGGCGTGGGCATGACGTCCTTGACGTTGACCATGACCGTCTGGGTCTCGAAGCTTACTTCGCCGTCTTCGGTGGTTGCGCGGACGGTCAGGCAATAGGCGCCTTCTTTTTCAGGCGTCCAGGTGAAGTTCCACCAGACCATCTTGTTCACGTCGGTTTCGGGCAAATCGAACTTGGTCCACGTTTCGCCCTGGTCCATGGAGAACTCCATGCTGGCGATCTTCTTGTCGTAAGCGTCAACGTAGCCGTTGAAGGTGAACGGCTGGCCGTTCTGGATAAGCAGACCGTCGGGCACGCCAAGGATGGTGGCGTTGGGCTTGTTCATCGCGTCGCCGTTCTCGTTATGCCAGGCGTTGGGGTTGCCGGCCCACTTGTCGGTGTAGTCGATGTCTTCGTTGGTCACCTTGTAGCTTGCGACCTGCTTGGAGTTGATCTGAGCGTCGACGCCCTCGACCCAGTTGGTGCAGGGGTAGCCGCGCGTGGCGTCGAGGTATTCGCCGCCGATCTTGTAGACGAGCAGGGCCTCGTTGTCATCGAGCTTATCCTTCGGGAAGGCGCGCTTGGAGCTGCCGTCGGCACGCAGGACGCGGACGCCCGTGGTGTCGTTCAGGTAGCCGCCGGCCTTCTCGACCAGCCAGCTCACCGGGATGCCGGTGACTTCGGTGTTGGTGACGCCGCCGCCGCCGACCGGGTTCCAGTCGCAGACCATCTTGGAGGCCTTGGTCACAATGACGCCGGCTTCTTCGGCTTCAGCGATCAAGTCGGGAAGCTTGGCGGTATAGGGGTTCGGCACGTTGCCCTCGATGGTGATCTCCCAGTTGTCGAACAAGCTCTGAGGCATTTCGAGGTTCAGGCCGTTGACGCCTGCGCCATGGCGCATGTTGTCGTAGTAGGCATGCATCCAGTCGTAGGAGAACACTTCGTCCTGGCTATGGACGGTGTCTTGCTCGACGGCGAAGTCGCCCTGAACGTTTTCGACCTTATTGATGCCCCAGAGGCGATCGTATTTGGTCAGGTCCCACAGCTCCATGTTCTGACCATTTTCGGTGGCATTGTGGCAGGACATGCAGTTGCCTTCGTAGTCGCCCTCGAACTTGCCCTTTCCAGGGCCGGAGTAGTGGATGCCGTGCATCAGGGTGCCGAACTCGTACTGCTTGGCAATATAGCCGGGTGCGTAGGAGTGGCAGAACAAGCACTGCTGGAGCGTCGTTGTTCAGGGTCTCGTTCCAGGCAACGGGATGCTCGTAAGGAAGGTTCTTCAGCAGAGCGTCCAAGTCGGCGTGGCACGACTCGCAACCGCGGTCGTCGGCGCCGAGCCAGTAGGTGTTGTATGAATTGGATCCCGCCTGGATCTGCCAAGCGTCGGGGTGCACTTCGTATTCGGTGGGAGTGCGCTGAACCATCTGGCCGTTCGGCAGGGTGCGGATTTCGGGCGCGTGCTCCTCGCCAAGGGTCTCCCATCGATCGTACAGGCCGTCCAGGTATTCCTTGCCCGGATAGGCGTCTTCGTTGATGTCGGCGTTGGTGATGCCCTCTTCGCCGTCGATGACCTTTTGCTGCTCAGGCGTGACGGCGGTTTCTTCTGCGCTTTCGTTTGCGGTCGGCGCGCTTGCCGGCGTTTGGTCGGGCTGCTCTTGCGGCGCGCATCCCGCTATGCAGCAGAACGCGCAGGTAAGGCAAGCCGCGATTATCGCGATTTTGCTTTTGATAGACATATGTCCCCCTTGTTGTATCACGTGACGACGGTTTTCCGTCCATGCCTTCGTCTTGTAGATTCCCCTCTCCTTTCTCCCTTTAGAGACGAAGGCGCGCGTAGAGCGGGGGCAAGGTAGGAGGGCGCCCCGCGGCCTCTGCGCGCGCATGCGCGACCATAGTAGGAAGCCGTAGGGGAGATTCGTATCGCCGCGAAATACGATTTTATAAAACCCCAGGTCATCGGCATCACCCAGAAGGGTGATTCTCACATTTGTTTTCTTTCGGAGAATAATTGGGATAAAATCGGTCGGAACGTCTTTTGCTGCAAGAGGGGATCAAGGGGGTGCGCATGGGCGTTTCTTCAGTGCGGCCGAATGCCTGCATCGTGCTGTGTGCGCTCGGCTCTTGTCTCAATCTTGTGTGGTGCACTCTCATGGGGCACACTCTTGGCTTCATGCCCGCTTCGGACGGCATGCAGGGTTGGACAAACCCCCGTACGTTTTTCTTGGCCGGAATCTTGATCCTGAGCCTTCTGTTCGCGATTTTTCCGCATGGGATGCGCAGGGGCAACAAGCTGTTTGTTACGGCACTGCCCTTGCTTGCGTCAATGGGCACGGCGTGCTTTGCCCTGGCCTATCGGCAGGACCTCTTCGATTCGGGGTCGTTGGCTGCGTTTGGCCTCTGTGTTTCGGGCGTGGGGTATTTTTGGCTGGTTGCTCGTTATAACGTGCTTCTTGCCCGCACTCAGTTGTTTTCATGCGCGGTGTGGAGCATCGTAGCTGCGCTGTTTGTAAAGCTCATGCTTGTAGAGGTCTTTGGGGTTTCCTTGGGATCGGATCTCCAAGTTGCCGTTGCCGTCGTTCTTCCTGTTGTCTCGGCCTTGGTCTTCGAGGCGGCTCTCGTTGCGGCCAGGGTCCAGGTGGAACGTAATCCGTGGATCGACCCCGGGGTTGCGGCGCGCAAGTCGCGTACGCACACCGAGTTCGGCATCCCTAGCCGCCCGCGCGTCGTAGCTATGGGCCGCTCCGAAAAGCGCGACCTTATGGCCATTATGGCCGTGGCGGCAATTCTTCTTGCCGTCGTGCGAGCTATGAGCTTCCTTGGCATGTGGGGAGACACCCATACAAGCCTTTCCGAATCTATCGCGTGGATTGCAAGCCTCGCTCTTGGCGGCATTTGCCTGGTTGTTTTCGGGCGCTTTGCGCTGATTGCCGTGCAGGAGCGTCCCGTTTCCATGCGTTTTCAGCCTGCCATATTGGTGACATTGGCCGGCATGTTCGCTATGGCCTTGCATGTTGAGCCGAATAGCGTCGAAGCAATGTTTTTGAGCACGGTTGTGCAGCTTGACGAGCTGTTCGCCCATCTTTTGTTCTGGTGCGTGGTTATCGCTGCGCTCGACGCGCTTGACGTTCCCTCGTATCGCGTGGTCGGGTTTGCCTGTGCGGTGTATGCGGGCGTGTCCATTGTCTGGGTTGTGCTTATGAGTCGCGCCACGGTGGTCGATACGACGCTCGTGCTCTTGGCGGCTTATGCCGTGGTGGTGTTTGCCATGCGGGCGAACTGGAGTCGAGGTTCGTGGGCGCAGGGCGCTTCCGCTTCCGGCTCGCAAGAGGCCGCATCTGATTCTTCGAACGTTGCCGCATCGATGGAGCAGGTTGTTTCCGACGAAGCCGATGAAGAGGAATCCGATGCGACGGAGCGTCTCCATACCCTGATTGCTCGGCGCTGCGAAGACCTTGCTGATGCCTATGGCCTTTCGCCGCGTGAGCGCGATGTGTTCGCGTGCATGGCGCGCGGGCGCACCCGTGCGGGCATCCAGGAGGATTTGGTCCTTTCGGGCAACACGGTAAAAACCCACGTGGCCCATATATATGCAAAGCTCGGCGTGCACGACCGCCAGGAGATGATGGCGCTTTTGCTCGGGCAGGAAGAAGGGGCGGTGCCGCGTGGCGAGTGACGGCGTTTCGTTCAATCTGCGTGAGAAGTTCGGTTTGCGTTTGTGTGCTGGCCTTGATGGCGGAGGCGGCCTGCCCACGTTGTTTCGCTCCCGCGCCCTGACCGAAGCGACGGAAGAAGATGTCGAAGCGCTACGTGCGTTGGGGATAGAGGTTGTGTACGACTTGCGCAAAGAGACGGAGCGCGTGGCGAATCCTGAGCCCGCGACGGTCCGCAGCGCCTTCGAGGTGCGCATATGTCCGGTCGATTTGCAGGACGATGAATCTCGTACGCAGGAAACCAAGTCGCGCCATGTGAAGGCGGCGTATGGCCGCCCTGGAGAGCGCATGCGTTTTCTCTATGGCGTCATGGCTGATCACGCGGATGCAGTGCGGTCCATCGCGCGAAGCGTCATTGCCGACGGCAAGCCTGCACTCGTTCATTGCGCGAACGGAAAAGACCGTGTTGGCGTGGTGTGCGCAAGCGTGCAGCTTGCATGCGGCGTTTCGCGCAATGCCGTGATGGCGGACTATCTTCTTACCAATGAATGCAACGCCGAAATGAACCGTCGAGACCTTGCTCACTATGCGGGCCTTATGCCGCCCGATGCCGTGGAGGTTCTTGCTGCCATGTTTGAAGCACGCGAGGAATATCTTGAGGTGTTTTTGGGATTGATAGAGGCCCGATTCGGCTCGTTCCATGCCTGGGCTGGGCATCTCTATAAATGATTCTAAATATGTAGCAATTATGAATTAGATACCCACAAGAATTGCTTCTGGGGGATATCTCGTGCTCTCGAAGTTGACGAAAAATATAGAAGTGATAAAACGTAAAAGGGATTCTCTGGATAATTTATGCACTTCCCTCGAATCCGTTATAATCGAAAAATTTTGTTTCAAGGGGGCACCGTGCTTTTCCGCAAAACCATAGTGGCCGCACTGACGTTTTCGTTGGCGCTTGGTTGGTCTCCTGC